>NZ_JBSGBK010000008.1:0-180787 GCF_053601215.1 Amycolatopsis sp. NPDC004772 | reverse complement strand
TGTCGGCGGGTGCTCACCCCCCCCCCACCGCCACATTGGGTGCGTCAGATGCGCCCAACGCCACATTGGGGCGCTTTCTCGCGCGCGGACACACGGGTGGCCTAACAAGTTGGCCGTGCGGTCAGTGGGATAGATCACAGGTCAGCGCCCGTTTTGTCCGCCCGGATCGCGATCTTGAAGCCCCTTCGCGCAGGTCGCGCGCGCGGTGTTGCCGACCCGTGACAACGATGGCGCGGGAACTTAGGCAACCCTTATAACACGGGGTACTAGGGACAAGAGTGTGAGTCGCGTCCTAGACTCCCCCCATGCTTTGTGAATCCCTTCACATCCGCGACGAGTGGCTTGTGAACTATTTCACAAGCTGCTCACGGTCCAGCCACGGGCCGTAAGGAGACCCTGATCCTCGGCGGTGTGACCCAGGTCCCTTAGGGTGCCGACGAGGCCCAGCGGTTCCCCACCACAAGCACAACCGCAGCGGCGCGGAAAGGATGGCGAAGACCCCGTGCTGACGTTGCTGACCCGGACCGACACGGTGCAGCTGGCCCAAGAGGCCCCGAGCCTGAAGCCCTACCTGCCCCTGGTCCTGTTGTTCGTGCTGGCCTTGGCGTTCGCCGTGCTGTCGGTCCTGCTCGGGCCGCTCGTCGGACCCAGCCGGTACAACAAGGCCAAGCTCTCCGCCTACGAGTGCGGCATCGAGCCGTCCCCGCAGCCGCTCGTCGGCGCCGGGCGGATGCCGGTCGCGTACTACATCACCGCGATGCTGTTCATCCTGTTCGACATCGAGATGGTCTTCCTCTACCCGTTCGCCGTGCAGGCGGACGCGCTGGGCACCTTCGGCCTGGTGGAGATCCTGCTGTTCATCGCGACGGTCGGCTTCGCGTACGCCTACGTGTGGCGGCGCGGCGGCCTGGATTGGAACTAGACCCATGGGCCTGGAAGAAAAACTCCCCAACGGCGTCCTGCTGGCCAGCCTGGAAGGCCTCGTCAACTGGGCGCGCAAGAACTCGCTGTGGCCCGCCACCTTCGGCCTCGCCTGCTGCGCGATCGAGATGATGACGGTCGGCGGTTCCCGCTACGACATCGCCCGCTTCGGCATGGAGCGCTTCAGCGCGACGCCGCGCCAGGCCGACCTGATGATCGTCGCCGGGCGCGTCACGCAGAAGATGGCCCCGGTCCTGCGCCAGATCTACGACCAGATGGCCGAGCCGCGCTGGGTGCTCGCCATGGGCGTCTGCGCCTCCTCCGGCGGCATGTTCAACAACTACGCCGTGGTCCAGGGCGTCGACCACATCGTGCCGGTCGACATGTACCTGCCCGGCTGCCCGCCGCGGCCGGAGATGCTGCTGGACGCGATCCTCAAGCTGCACGCCAAGATCCAGGACGAGCCGATCAACGCCCGCCGCGCCGCCATCCGCGCCGCGAGCGGGGAGCGCACCGAGCTCGTCGCGTCGTCGATCAAGTACGCGAAGAAGTAGAGCGATGACTGAGAACCCCCAACCCGGCGAAGAGCAGTCCAGCGCCGAGCGAGCCGAAACCGGCCTGACGGCGGCGGGCCCGGGCGCGGCCGAGCCGGTCGTCACCGGGCGCGAACGCCAGGGCATGTTCGGCGTCCACGGCACCGGCGACACCTCCGGCTACGGCGGCGTCCGGCTCCCGGCGTACAGCCCGGCGCCGGCCGAACGCCCGTACGGCGGCTGGTTCGACCAGTTCGCCGACGAGTTCTACGCCGCGCTGGCCGAGCGCAAGATCCCCGCCGAGGCGATCCTGCAGACGACGGTCGACCGCGGCGAGATCACCTTCTACGTCGCCCGCGAGCACCTGCCCGCGATCGCGAAGACCCTGCGCGACGACGGCGGCCTCCGGTTCGAGCTGCTGTCCTCGGTGTCCGGTGTGGACTACGGCGTCGACGTCCCGCAGCGGCTGCACGCGGTCTACCACTTCACGTCGCTGACCTACCGGCGCCGCATCCGCCTCGAGGTCACCCTCGACGTCGAGGACGCGCACGTGCCGTCGCTGGTGGAGACCTACCCGACCGCCGACTGGCAGGAGCGGGAGACCTGGGACATGTTCGGGATCGTCTTCGACGGCCACCCGGCGCTGACCCGGATCCTGATGCCGGACGACTGGGACGGCCACCCCCAGCGCAAGGACTACCCGCTCGGCGGGATCCCGGTCGAATACAAGGGCGCGGAGATCCCGCCGCCGGACCAGCGGAGGTCGTACTCGTGAGCACCGAGAACCTGTCCGACGTCACCACCGGGACGGACACGAGCGCGCCGGGGTCCGACAGCACCGACGACGTCAGCTACGCCGATTCCCGCGACACCACCGAAGGCCGCGTCTACACGGTCTCGGGCGGCGACTGGGACGACGTCATCGCCGACGCCCAGCACGACGAGCGCATGGTCATCAACATGGGCCCGCAGCACCCGTCGACGCACGGCGTGCTCCGGCTCGTGCTGGAGATGGAGGGCGAGACCGTCACGCAGCTGCGGTCGGTCATCGGCTACCTGCACACCGGCATCGAGAAGAACTGCGAGTACCGGACCTGGACCCAGGGCGTCACCTTCGTGACGCGCATGGACTACCTGGCCCCGCTGTCGACGGAGATGGCGTACTGCCTCGGCGTCGAGAAGCTGCTGCAGATCGAAGCCCCGCGCCGCGCGCAGCTGCTGCGCGTGCTGCTGCTGGAGATCAACCGGATCGGCTCGCACCTGGTCTACATCGCCACCGGCGGCATGGAGCTCGGCGCCACCACTGCGATGACGCTCGGCTTCCGCGAGCGCGAAGAGGTGCTGCACCTGCTGGAGCACCTGACCGGCCTGCGGATGAACCACGCGTTCATCCGCCCCGGCGGCCTCGCGCAGGACATGCCGGCCGACTACGTCGAGGTCGTCAAGGCGTTCGTCAAGACGATGAAGGAACGCCTCCCGCTGTACGACAAGCTCTTCACCGGCCAGCCGATCTGGCGCAACCGGCTCAAGGGCGTCGGCTACCTGCCGGTGGACGCGTGCCTCGCGCTCGGCGTCACCGGCCCGGTGCTGCGGTCCGCGGGCCTGCCCTGGGACCTGCGCAAGACCGAGCCGTACTCCTGCTACGACGAGTTCGACTTCGACGTGCCCGTGGACAACGGCGCCGACTGCTGGTCGCGCTACCTGATCCGGGTGCACGAGATGCACGAGAGCCTCAAGATCATCGAGCAGTGCCTCGAGAAGCTCGAGCCGGGCCCGGTCATGGTCGAGGACAAGAAGATCGCCTGGCCCGCGCAGCTGTCCATCGGCAGCGACGGCATGGGCAACTCGCTCGAGCACGTCAAGAAGATCATGGGCCAGTCGATGGAGTCCCTGATCCACCACTTCAAGCTGGTCACCGAGGGCTTCAAGGTCCCGGCCGGGCAGGTCTACGCGGCGGTCGAGTCACCCCGCGGCGAGCTGGGCGCGCACCTGGTCTCCGACGGCGGCACCCGGCCGCTGCGGGTCCACGTGCGCGAACCGAGCTTCGTGAACCTGCAGTCGATGCCCGCCATGGCCGAGGGCGGCCTGGTCGCCGACGTGATCGCCGCCATCGCCTCGATCGACCCCGTCATGGGGGGAGTGGACCGATGACCACAGCAGTTCCCGAGCCGGGCTCGAAGGACGCCGCGACGACGTACGCCGCGGCGGGGCCCGACACCGACGTCGTCGCCATCGCGCCGGACCCCGAAGTGGCGGCCGGGATCATCACCGAGACGCCGCTCGAGGACATCTTCGACGCGGACATCCACGCCAAGGCGCAGGACCTGATCGCCCGCTACCCGATGTCCCGCTCGGCGCTGCTGCCGATGCTGCACCTCGTGCAGTCGGTGCAGGGGTACGTCAGCCAGGAAGGCATCGCGTTCTGCGCGCGGCAGCTCGACCTGTCCGACGCCGAGGTCAGCGCGGTCGCGACGTTCTACACGATGTACAAGCGCAAGCCGTGCGGCGAGCACCTCGTCAGCGTCTGCACCAACACGCTGTGCGCGGCCATGGGCGGCGACGCGATCTACAAGCGCCTCCAGACGCACCTCGGGTCCGAAGAGGAACCGCTGGGGCACAACGAGACCGCGGGCACGCCGAACGAGCCGGGCTCGATCACCCTCGAGCACGCCGAGTGCCTCGCGGCCTGCGACCTCGCGCCGGTCATCCAGGTCAACTACGAGTACTTCGACAACCAGACCGAGGACAAGGCCGTCGCGCTGGTCGACGCGCTGCAGGCGGGCAAGAAGCCGGCTCCGACGCGCGGCGCGCCGCTGTCGAACTTCAAGGGCGCCGAGCTGCAGCTCGCCGGGTTCTTCCCGGAGGACGAAGCGGCCTACCGCCGGGACGTCGACGGCCCGTCGCAGGCCGTCGAGACGCTGCGGGGCGCGAAGCTCGCGCAGGACCGCGGCTGGGTCGCCCCGGTGGCTTCCGATGTGCCGTTGCCAGAAGTGGAGAAGAAGTAATGGCCGATCCCATTACCCCCGTCCTCACGAAGCGCTGGCTGTCGCCGAACTCCTGGCAGATCGGGACGTACGAGGCCCTCGAGGGCTACACCGCCGTCCGCAAGGCCCTGGCCGGGACGCCGGAGCAGCTCGTCCAGCTGGTCAAGGACTCCGGTCTGCGCGGCCGCGGCGGCGCGGGCTTCCCGGCCGGCATCAAGTGGTCGTTCATGCCGCCGAACTTCGACAAGCCGCACTACCTGGTGATCAACGCCGACGAGGGCGAACCGGGGACGTGCAAGGACATCCCGCTGATGATGGCGGACCCGCACTCGCTCATCGAGGGCTGCATCATCGCCTCGTACGCGATGCGGTCCAACCACTGCTTCATCTACGTCCGCGGCGAGGCGCTGCACTGCATCCGCCGCCTCAACGCGGCCGTGCGCGAAGCCGAAGCGGCGGGCTACCTCGGCGAGAACATCCTCGGCTCGGGCTTCGACCTCAAGATCACCGTCCACGCGGGGGCGGGCGCCTACATCTGCGGTGAAGAGACGGCGCTGCTCGACTCGCTGGAAGGCCGTCGTGGCCAGCCGCGGCTCAAGCCGCCGTTCCCGGCCGCCGCGGGTCTGTACGCCGCGCCGACCACGGTGAACAACGTCGAGACCATCGCGAGCGCGCCGTTCATCGTCAACGGCGGGTCGAGCTGGTTCCGCGAGATGGGCCGCGAGAAGTCGCCCGGCCCGAAGATCTACTCGATCTCGGGTCACGTCGAGAAGCCCGGCCAGTACGAGTGCCCGCTGGGGACGACCCTGCGCGAGCTGCTCGACATGGCGGGCGGCATGAAGGACGGCATCCCGCTCAAGTTCTGGACCCCGGGCGGCTCGTCCACCCCGATGTTCACCGCCGAGCACCTCGACGTTCCGCTGGACTTCGAAGGCGCGGCGGAAGCCGGGTCGATGCTGGGCACCACCGCCGTCCAGGTCTTCAACGAGACCGTGTCGGTGCCGTGGGCCGTGATGAAGTGGACCCAGTTCTACGAGCACGAGTCCTGCGGCAAGTGCACGCCGTGCCGCGAAGGCACGTACTGGCTGGCGCAGATCCTCGAGCGCATGGTCGAGGGCCACGGCACCGAGGAGGACATCGACACCCTCCTCGACGTCTGCGACAACATCCTCGGCCGGTCGTTCTGCGCCCTCGGCGACGGCGCGGTGTCGCCGATCCAGAGCGGCATCAAGTACTTCCGCGAGGAATTCCTCGCGCTGTGCGAGAAGAACCGGCACGAACAGACCAAGCCCGAACTCGTGGGAGCGCAGGCATGACGATCGCCCCCGACAAGCCCGAGACCACCGAGACGCCGGTCCCCGAAGGCCACGTCAAGCTGGTCATCGACGGCGAAGAGGTCATCGCCCCCAAGGGCGAGCTCCTCATCCGCACGGCCGAACGCCTCGGCACCGTCATCCCGCGGTTCTGCGACCACCCCCTCCTCGACCCAGCCGGCGCCTGCCGCCAGTGCCTGGTCGAGGTCGAGATGGGCGGCCGTCCGATGCCGAAGCCGCAGGCGTCCTGCACGATGACCGTCGCCGACGGCATGGTCGTCAAGACGCAGCTGACGTCGGCGGTGGCGGACAAGGCCCAGCAGGGCGTGATGGAGCTCCTGCTCATCAACCACCCCCTGGACTGCCCGATCTGCGACAAGGGCGGCGAGTGCCCGCTGCAGAACCAGGCGCTCGCGCACGGCCGCACGGACTCCCGGTTCGTCGACACCAAGCGGACGTTCCCCAAGCCGCTGCCGATCTCGACGCAGGTGCTGCTGGACCGCGAGCGCTGCGTGCTCTGCCAGCGCTGCACCCGGTTCTCCCGCGAGATCGCCGGTGACCCGTTCATCGAGCTCCTCGAGCGCGGCGCCCACCAGCAGATCGGCACCGCGGAGACGGCGGACGTCCTGGACCTGGCGTCGCGGACGACCAGCGGCCAGCCGTTCCAGTCCTACTTCTCCGGCAACGTCATCCAGATCTGCCCGGTCGGGGCCCTGACGAGCGCGGCCTACCGGTTCCGCTCCCGCCCGTTCGACCTGGTGTCCTCGCCGAGCGTCTGCGAGCACTGCTCGTCCGGCTGCGCCGAGCGCACCGACTTCCGCCGCGGCAAGGTCCAGCGCAAGCTGGCCGGCGACGACCCGGAAGTCAACGAAGAGTGGATCTGCGACAAGGGCCGGTTCGCCTTCCGCTACACCGGCGCCGAGGACCGCATCAAGCGCCCGCTGGTCCGCAACCGCGAAACCGGTGAGCTGGAAGAGGCGTCCTGGACCGACGCGCTGCGCATCGCCGCGGCCGGCCTCACCGAGGCCCGGTCGAACGGCGGCGTCGGCGTCCTGCCCGGTGGCCGGCTGACCGTCGAGGACGCCTACGCGTACTCGAAGTTCGCCCGCGTCGCCCTGCAGACCAACGACGTCGACTTCCGCGCCCGCCCGCACTCGGCCGAGGAGCTGGCGTTCATCACCTCGCACGTCGTGGGCGTGACACCGGAATCGGGCGTCACCTTCGGCGAGATCGAGCGGGCCCGCACGGTCCTGTGCGTCGCCTTCGAGCCCGAGGACGAAGCCCCGATCGTGTTCCTGCGGCTGCGCAAGGCGGCCCGCAAGAACCGCACCCGGGTCATCCACTTGGGACAGTGGACGACGTCGTCGGTGCGCAAGACGTTCGGCGAGCTGCTCGCCTGCGTCCCCGGCCAGGAGGCCGCGGCCGTCGAAGGCATCGCCAAGCACGCGCCGGACCTCGACGAGGCCCTGCGCGGCGAAGGCGCGGTCGTCCTGGTCGGCGAGCGCGCCGCCGCGATCCCCGGCCTCTTCGCCGCCCTGCACGACCTGGTCGAGCGCACCGGCGTCCGGCTCGCGTGGATCCCGCGCCGCGCCGGTGACCGGGGTGCCCTGGAGACCGGCTGCGTGCCGTCGCTGCTGCCCGGCGGCCGCCGGGTCGGCGACGACGCCGCCCGCGTCGCCGTCGAAAACGCCTGGGGCGTCCCGCTCCCGGCCACCCCGGGCCGCGACGCGACCGACAT
The DNA here is from genome assembly GCF_053601215.1 of Amycolatopsis sp. NPDC004772. Classification (NCBI taxonomy): domain Bacteria; kingdom Bacillati; phylum Actinomycetota; class Actinomycetes; order Pseudonocardiales; family Pseudonocardiaceae; genus Amycolatopsis; species Amycolatopsis sp. NPDC004772. The sequence continues at coordinate 173,298 of NZ_JBSGBK010000008.1, read as the reverse complement.
CCTGCTGGCCGCTTCGGCCGGCGAGCTCGGCGGCCTGGTCGTCGGCGGGGTCGACCCGTACGACCTGCCGGACCCGGACCTCGCGCTGCGCGCGCTGGACACCGCCGGGTTCGTGGTCAGCCTCGAACTGCGGCACAGCGCGGTGACCGAGCGCGCGGACGTCGTGCTCCCGGTGGCGGCGTCGGACGAGAAGTCCGGCAGCTACCTGAACTGGGAGGGCCGCACCCGCCTGTTCGACACGACGATCGAAGGCACCGGCGCCCTGCCGGACTGCCGGGTGCTCGACACGCTCGCCGTCGAGATGGACGCGGACCTGTTCACGCAGACGCCGGCCGCGGCGCGCGGTGACTTCGAGAAGCTCGGCCCGGCTTCGGCGCTGCGCTGGAGCCACGTCGCCGCCGAGGTCGCGCCGCCCGCCGCGCCGGGTGCCGGCCAGGCGGTCCTCTCGACCTGGCGCCAGCTGATCGACAACGGTTCGCTGCAGGACGGCGAGCCGCACCTCAAGGGCACCCAGCGCACCCCGGTCGCGCGGCTGTCCGCGAAGACCGCCGAAGGGCTGGGCGTCACCGTGCGCGTCAGCACCGAGCGCGGTGCGATCACGCTGCCGGTGGAGATCGCCGACCTGCCCGACGGTGTCGTGTGGCTGCCGGGCAACTCGGACGGCTCGGCCGTGTTCAAGACGCTCGGTGCCGGGCACGGCGCCGTCGTGAACCTCGCTGGAGGTGGGCAATGACCCCGCTGCTGACCGAAGCCGCCGTCGGGAGTGTTCCCGACGCGGCTACCCGGGCGGCGCTGCTGGCCGATGACCCGTTGTGGCTGATCCTGCTCAAGTGCGTGGTCATCCTGCTGATCGGGCCGATCATGACGATCTTCCTGATCGTCTGGGAGCGCAAGGCGGTCGGCCGGATGCAGAACCGGCCCGGCCCCAACCGGGTCGGCCCGGGCGGCTACCTGCAGTCCCTGGCGGACGCGATCAAGCTGCCGTTCAAGGAACAGATCATCCCGGACACCGCCGACCGCAAGGTGTACTTCCTCGCGCCGGTCATGTGCGTGGTGCCCTCGCTGATCGCGCTGTCGGCCATCCCGTTCGGGCCGGTCGTCTCGATCTTCGGCGAGCGGACCGTCCTGCAGCTGCTCGACCTGCCGGTCAGCGCGCTGGTGATCCTGGCCTGCTCCTCGATCGGCGTCTACGGCATCGTGCTCGCCGGCTGGTCGTCCGGCTCGCCGTACCCGCTGCTCGGCGGCATGCGCTCCGCGGCGCAGGTGATCTCCTACGAGATCGCGATGGGGCTCTCGATCGTCGCGGTGATCCTGCAGGCCGGGTCGCTGAACCTGGCCGACATCGTCGGCGCGCAGCACAAGGTGTGGTTCCTCTACCTGGTCCCGAGCTTCGTGATCTACCTGATCTCGATGGTCGGCGAGACCAACCGCGCCCCGTTCGACCTCCCCGAGGCCGAGTCGGAGCTGGTCGGCGGCTTCCACACCGAGTACAGCTCGATGAAGTTCGCGATGTTCTTCCTCGCCGAGTACGTCAACATGGTGATCGTCTCGGCGTTCGCGACGACGCTGTTCCTCGGCGGCTGGATGGCCCCGTGGCCGCTGTCGCTGATCGGGAACAACGTCCTCAACACCGGCTGGTGGCCGGTGCTGTGGTTCTTCGCGAAGATGTTCATCCTGCTCTTCGGGTTCATCTGGCTGCGCGGCACGCTGCCCCGCCTGCGCTACGACCAGTTCATGCGCCTGGGCTGGAAGGTCCTGGTCCCGCTGAACCTGGTCTGGATCATCATGGTGACGTTCGCGAAGGTCATCGCCTGGAACACCGCGACCATCATCATCGCCGCGGTCGCGATCTTCATCGTCGTCGCGCTGTTCTTCTACGTCCGGGCCGCGAGCCGGGAAGAGGAGAGCGAAAGCATCCCGGTCACCGGCGGCGGCTTCCCGGTCCCGCCGCTGGACCTCAAGGTGCCGCAGACCACCCCGCGTCAGAAGGCTTTGGCCAAGGCCGAGGCGAAGGCGGCCCGCCGCAAGCCGGCGGCCGTCGGTACCGCAAAGGAAGGGGCACAAGATGGGGTTTCTTGATCCCGTCAAGGGCTTCGGCGTCACCTTCGGGATGATGTTCAAGAAGGTCGCCACCGAGGAGTACCCGGAGGCCGGCGCGCCCGCCGCCCCGCGCTACCACGGCCGGCACCAGCTGAACCGCCACCCGGACGGCCTCGAGAAGTGCGTCGGCTGCGAGCTGTGCGCGTGGGCGTGCCCGGCGGACGCGATCTTCGTCGAGGGCGGTGACAACACCGAGGAAGCCCGGTACTCGCCGGGCGAGCGGTACGGCGCGGACTACCAGATCAACTACCTGCGCTGCATCGGCTGCGGCCTCTGCATCGAGGCGTGCCCGACCCGGTCGCTGACGATGATCAACTTCTACGAGCTGGCCGACGACGACCGCCAGCGGCTGATCTACACGAAGGAAGACCTGCTCGCCCCGCTGCTGCCCGGCATGGAGCAGCCGCCGCACCCGATGCGGCTCGGCGAGAACGAGCAGGACTACTACGTGAACGGCCCCGAGCTCGCACGCGGGGAGGGCGTCAAGTGATCTCCGCAGTTCTGGCCGCGGCGCCTTCCCCGTCGGCCGGTGTTTCCACCGGCGAAGCGATCGCGTTCTGGGTCCTCGGCCCGCTCTCGCTGCTCGGCGCGCTCGGCATGATCTTCTCCCGCAACGCCGTCCACTCGGCGCTGTGGCTGGTGCTGACCATGCTGAGCCTGGGCGCGCTGTACATGATCCAGTCGGCGCCGTTCCTGGGCTTCACCCAGATCATCGTCTACACCGGCGCGATCATGATGCTGTTCCTCTTCGTGCTGATGCTGGTCGGCCGGGAGAGCTCGGACTCGGTCGTCGAAGTCCTGCGCGGGCAGCGGCTGGCCGCGACGGTGCTCGGCATCGGGCTGGCCGCGCTGCTGGCCACCGGCATCTACCGGGCGCTGGCGAACGTCACCCCGGCCGTCCCGCTCGACTCCGCCACTCCCGCGGGTGGCGGGCCGAAGGGCCTGGGCCGGCTGATCTTCACCGACTACCTGTTCCCGTTCGAGCTGACGTCGGCGCTGCTCATCACCGCCGCGATCGGCGCGATGGTGCTGGCCTTCACCGACCGGCACGCCAAGGGCGGGAAGCTCACGCAGAAGGAACTGGTGCTCCTGCGGTTCCGCGGCGAGCACGACCGGCCGTCGCCGCTGCCCGGCCCGGGTGTCTTCGCCACCGCCAACTCGGTGGCCACCCCGGCGCTGCTGCCGGACGGCACGGTCGCCCCGGAGTCGCTGTCGGCGATCATCGAGTCCACTTCGGCGATCGAGCTGGCGAAGGAACGCAAGCTCGTCGCGGACGAGGGCCCGCACCCGGACGCGCACGCCCTGGTCGGTTCCGAGGGCACTCCGGAAGGCTCGGAAGGGGAGAAGGCATGACCCCCACGTACTACCTGCTGCTGTCGGCGCTGCTGTTCGCGCTCGGCGCGGTCGGCGTGCTGGTACGGCGCAACGCGATCGTCGTGTTCATGTGCATCGAGCTGATGCTCAACGCCGTGAACCTGTCGCTGGTCACCTTCGCCCGGATCAACGGCGGGCTCGACGGCCAGATCATGGCGTTCTTCGTCATGGTCGTCGCGGCCGCCGAGGTCGTGGTCGGCCTGGCGATCATCATGGCCATCTTCCGCACCCGGCGCTCGGCCTCGGTCGACGACACCAACCTGCTGAAGTACTAGGAGACCCCCGAGTGACCGCATCATCGTGGCTGCTGGTGGCCCTCCCCGGTCTCGGCGCCTTGATCCTCCTGCTGGCGGGGAAGCGCGCGAAGGCCTGGGGGCATCTGCTCGGCTGTGCCACCGTCACGCTGGCTTTCGTCTACGGCGTCATCCTGTTCTTCAGCGCCGACACGGGCACGACGACCGACACCAAGGTCTACTCGTGGATCCCGGTCGGGGCGCTGCAGGTGGACTTCGGGCTGCGGATCGACGCGCTGTCGCTGACGTTCGTTCTGCTCATCACCGGCGTCGGCATGCTGATCCACTACTACTCGATCGGCTACATGGCCGACGACGAGGGCCGGTACCGCTTCTTCGCGTACCTCAACCTCTTCGTCGCCTCGATGTTGATCCTGGTGCTGGGCAACAGCTTCGTGACGCTCTACCTGGGCTGGGAGGGCGTGGGTCTCGCGTCCTACCTGCTCATCGGCTGGTACCAGGGCCGCCCGTCCGCCGCCACCGCGGCGAAGAAGGCGTTCCTGATGAACCGCGTCGGGGACGTCGGGCTCGCGCTGGCCATCTTCATCATGTTCAAGTACGCGGGCTCGACCGGCTACGCCGAGGTCTTCAAGGCGGTCGGCGACGGCAAGTTCTCCACGGGGGCGATCACCGCGATGGCGATCCTGCTCCTGCTGGGCGCCTGCGGTAAGTCCGGCCAGTTCCCGCTCCAGGCGTGGCTCCCGGACGCGATGGAGGGCCCGACCCCGGTGTCGGCCCTCATCCACGCGGCGACGATGGTCACCGCGGGCGTCTACCTGGTGGCCCGCTCCAAGGACATCTTCAACGCCACCGAAGACGGCCGCCTGATCGTCACGTTGGTCGGCACGGTGACGCTGCTGCTCGGGTGCATCATCGGCTGCGCGTACGACGACATCAAAAAGGTCCTCGCGTACTCGACGGTCAGCCAGATCGGCTACATGATGCTCGCCGTCGGCCTCGGGCCCATCGCGTACGCGCTGGGCATCATGCACCTGGTGGCGCACGGCTTCTTCAAGGCCGGGCTCTTCCTCGGGGCCGGGTCGGTCATGCACGGCATGAACGACGAGGTCGACATGCGGAAGTTCGGCGGCCTGCGCAAGAAGATGCCGATCACGTTCATCACCTTCGGCCTCGGCTACCTGGCCCTGATCGGCATCCCGCCGCTGTCGGGCTTCTTCACCAAGGACGCGATCATCGAAGCGGCGTTCAGCCAGGGCGGCTGGCGCGGCTGGGTGATGGGCGGCGCCGCGCTGCTGGGCGCCGGGCTCACCGCGTTCTACATGACCCGGCTGATGGTGATGACGTTCTTCGGCAAGGAGCGCTGGAAGGACATCAAGAGCACCGACGGCCGCGACTTCCACCCGCACGAATCCAAGGCGATCATGTGGGTCCCGATGGCGGTCCTGGCGGTCGGCTCGGTCGGTGCCGGCGCGTTCTTCGCCCTCGGCGACCGCTTCGCCCACTGGCTGACCCCGTCGGTCGGTGAGCTCGAAGAGGCCCACCACTCGCCGCTGAACGCCGGCGTGATCTCGGCGGGCGCGATCGTGTTCTCCGTGCTCGGGGTCCTGATCGCGTACTTGATCTTCCGTCGTGACGTCCCGGTCGAGCAGCCCCAGCGGGTCTCGTTCGTCACCCGGGCCGCGCGCAAGGACCTGTACGGCAACACGCTCAACGAGACGCTGGTGGCCCGCCCGGGCACCTGGCTCTCGCGGGCGCTGGTGTATGTCGACAACCGCGGCGTCGACGGCGCGGTCAACGGCCTGGCCGCCGGTCTCGGCGGCGGGTCCGGCCGGCTCCGGCGGCTCCAGACCGGGTTCGTCCGGTCCTACGCGCTGTCGATGCTGGGCGGCACGTTCCTGCTTCTGGCGGCTCTCCTGCTGGTGAGGTTCTCCTGATGACCTGGTTGCTCATCCTCATCCTGGTGCCGCTCGCCGGCTCCCTGGTGCTGGCGTTCCTCAAGGGGAACGACCGCGCCGCGGTGCTGACGGCGTTCGGGTTCTCGCTGCTCGAGCTGGTGCTGATCATCCCGTTCTGGCTCAGCTACTCGCCTTCGGGCGCGCGGCTGCAGATGACGTCCAGCTTCGACTGGATCCCCAGCTTCGGCGTGCACATCGCGTTCGGCACCGACGGCATCTCGCTGATCATGATCGCGGTGATCGCGCTGCTGGTGCCGATCGTCGTCGGCGGGCTCGGCACGCTGGACAAGCTCCCGGAGGGGCGCAGCGCGGGCGGGTTCCTGTCGCTGATCCTGCTGCAGGAGGCGCTCACGATCGGCGTGTTCGCCGCGACCGACGTCTTCCTGTTCTACGTGCTGTTCGAAATCATGCTGATCCCGATGTACTTCCTCATCGGCGGCTACGGCGGCGCGAACCGGCAGTACGCGGCGGTGAAGTTCTTCCTGTACTCGTTCCTCGGCGGCCTGATCATGCTGGCGTCGGCGATCGGGGCGTACTCGCTGGCGTCGGACAAGCTCGGCAAGGGCACGTTCGACTGGGCCACGCTGGTGACGGTGGTGCGCGACGCGCCGCTGTCCACGCAGATCTGGCTGTTCCTCGGGTTCTTCCTGGCCTTCGCGATCAAGGCGCCGCTGGTGCCGTTCCACACCTGGCTGCCGGACGCGGCGGGGGAGGCGCCGATCGGCGTCGCCGTCCTGCTGGTCGGCGTGCTGGACAAGGTCGGCACGTTCGGGTTCCTGCGCTACTGCCTGCCGATGTTCCCCGAGGCGAGCAAGACCCTGGCGCCGCTGGTGCTGGTGCTCTCGGTGGTCGGTGTCCTCTACGGCTCGATCCTCGCCGCGGGGCAGCGGGACATGAAGCGGTTCATCGCCTACGTCTCCATCGCGCACTTCGGCTTCATCTCGCTGGGCATCTTCGCGTTCAACGAGCAGGCGATGGTCGGCTCGGCGACGTACATGCTCAACCACAGCCTGGCGACCGGCATGCTGATCGTGGTGATCGGCCTGGTGATCGCGCGCGGCGGGTCGTCGCGCATCTCGGACTACGGCGGCATGGCCAAGGTGACGCCGTTGCTGGCCGGGCTGTTCCTGCTCGCCGGTCTGTCCACGCTGTCCCTGCCGGGCACCAACTCGTTCGTCTCGGAGTTCCTGGTGCTCATCGGGTCCTTTGTGGACCAGCCGGTGTACACGATCCTCGCCACGGTGGGCATGGTCCTGGCCGCGGCATACGTGCTCTGGCTCTACCAGCGGGTCTTCCAGGGCCCGGTCCGCGGTGACGCTCTCGTGGGCGTCGGCGGGGGCCCGGGTACGGCCATCGCGCCGGAACTGGGCGCGAAGAAGGCGATCACCGACCTCAACGGCCGCGAGATCGCGATCCTCGCGCCGCTGGTCGTGCTGATCATCGTTCTCGGCTTCTACCCGAAGCCGGTGCTCGACACAGTCACCCCGACGGTGCAGCAGACGCTGTCCGCGGTCCAGGGAGGCAAGTAAAAGTGCTCGACATCCTCCTGACCCAGGCGCCGACGCCGATCACGACGCCGTCGATCGACTACCCGGCGGTGCTGCCGGTGCTGATCGTCTTCGGCGCGGCGTGCGTCAGCGTGCTGGTCGAGGCGTTCGCGGCGAAGCGCTCGCGGTTCGGCATCCAGGTGGGCCTAAGCCTGGCGTCGATCGTCGCGGCCGGCGTCAGCCTGATCATCTACGCGACGGGCAGCGCCCCGGCGGGCGGCGTCACGACGTTCAGCGGCGCCATCTCGATCGACCGGCCGGCGCTGTTCCTCTGGGGCACGCTGCTGGCGCTGGCGGTCGGCGCGGTGCTGCTGATCTCGGACCGCGTGGTCGAGCCGGGCGGCGCGCTGGTCGCGCAGGCCGGCATCCGCCCGGGCACGGTCCAGGACCGCGCCCAGACGGCGACGGTGATGCAGACCGAGGTGTTCCCGCTGACGCTGTTCGCCCTCGGCGGCATGATGGCGTTCACCGCGGCGAACGACCTGCTGACGATGTTCATCGCGCTGGAGGTGCTGTCGCTCCCGCTGTACCTGATGTGCGGCCTGGCGCGGCGCCGCCGGTTGCTCTCGCAGGAAGCGGCGGTCAAGTACTTCCTGCTGGGCGCGTTCTCCTCGGCGTTCTTCCTGTACGGCCTGGCGCTGCTGTACGGCTACGCGAACTCGGTGAAGCTGGGCGAGATCGCGGCCGCGGCGGCGGGTTCGGACCGCTCGGACACGCTGCTGTTCGCGGGCCTGGGTCTCCTGGTGGTGGGCCTGCTGTTCAAGGGGTCGGTCGGCCCGTTCCACACGTGGACCCCGGACGTCTACCAGGGAGCCCCGACGCCGGTGACGGCGTTCATGGCGGCGTGCACGAAGGTGGCGGCGTTCGGCGGCATCCTGCGCGTGCTGTCGGTGGCGTTCTCGTCGACGTCCTGGGAGTGGCGCGGCGTCCTGTGGGGCGTGGCGATCATCTCGATGGTGATCGGCGCGGTGCTGGGCCTGACCCAGACGGACGTCAAGCGCATGGTGGCGTACTCGTCGATCGCCCACGCGGGCTTCCTGCTCGTGGGTGCGATCGCGATGACGAAGGACGGGCTGTCGAGCACGCTGTTCTACTTGCTGGCGTACGGCTTCACGACGCTGGCAGCGTTCGGCGTGATCAGCCTGGTGCGCGATTCGTCGGGCGAGGCGACGCACCTGTCGGCGTGGGCGGGGCTGGCGAAGCGCTCGCCGTTGCTGGCCGGGGTGTTCACGTTCCTGTTGCTGGCGCTGGCGGGTATCCCGTTGACGTCCGGTTTCATCGGGAAGTTCGTCGTGTTCTCGGCGGCGTTGTCGGACGGAATGGCCCCGCTGGTGGTGGTGGCCCTGGTGTTCAGCGCGGTGGCGGCGTTCTTCTACCTGCGGGTGATCGTCCTGATGTACTTCTCCGAGCCGGCGGCGGACGGCCCGTCGGTTTCGGTCCCGGGCTTCGGCACGGGAACGGCGATCTTCCTGGGCACGGCGGTGACGCTGGTACTGGGCCTGGTCCCGGCGTTCGCGCTCGGCTGGGCGGGTTCCGGCGGTTTCGCTTTCTGAGTTTGTGCTTTTCCCGGGCCGCCGCTCTCGCTATTCGAGGGCGGCGGCCTTCAGCATTTGGCTGAGGTTTTCGTTTTCCCCGGGGGCGACGTTGATGTAGCCGTTTTTGAGGGCAATCCCGACGCGCCCGGCTTTGAGGTCGAGGTAACTGACGGTCTGCTCGCCGGCGTGGAGCTGCCCGACGCCGAAGTGGGGCTGCCGCAGGAGGGCGTCGAGCTCCTGCGCTGCCCGGCTGCGCTCTTCGTCGAAGACGTCGCTTGCCGGTGGCGTCCGGAACTCGTCTTGGGGGAGCGAGAAGGGCTTGAGATCGGCGGCCCGGCGGTGCGGCAGGTGCGCGACGAGGGCGTCGGCGGGATGGACGTCAACCTCAGTGAGCTCGACTTGATCCCCGCGGCAGACCACGCAGACGGAGGTTCCGTCATCGGCCGCGGCGAGGATGCTGGTTTGGCCGGCGGCGTCCCGCGTGTAGGCGAAGTATTCCTGGGCCGGTTGGTCGATGAGGTGCAGGAGGTCTTCGAATTCGGGGGTGAAGCCGTCGCCTTGGGTGACGCCGTATTGGCTGAGTTCGTCGAAGGCTTCGCTGGTGATTTGTTGTTTGAGAGAGGGCGGAATGTAGCGAAGGCCGTTGGCGAAGACGGGGTGCGGATCACCGCAGCCGACACCGCGCATGGCGGTGAGCAAGGTGCCGAGCGAGAAGATCATCGTTTCTTGTGCTCACCGATAACGGGCGGCATGGGCTTTTCGGTGAAGCCGCCGAAGGTCTCGTCGGGATCGGGGTTCTGGAGGTAGGGGGCTGGTTTCTTTTCACGGTCTTCTTCTTTGCCGCCACGCCCGGCGAGCGGAGTGCCCATGGGGAGGCCGTTGGCGCCTCGGGGGCCGGCGGAGCCACGGACGGGGTTCTGGCCGGGAAGCCGTTCCTCGGGGAGGCGGGCGCCGGTGCTGCCGCCGGGGGCGCGGGTGCCGGGCTGGTTGGCCCTGCTTCCGGTTCCTGGTCCCGTTCCTGGCGTTCCCGTGCTGGGCGTTCCTGTGCTGGGCGTTCCCGGTCCGGTGCTGGTTCCCGGCATTCCTGGCCCGGTGCTGGTCCCGGGCAGTCCGGGTCCCGGCTGATATCCGCCGCCGTATGGCCCGAACTCACCGGGCCAGTTCGTCCCGGTCAGGTTGCTGACGGGCTGCCCAGTAGGCCCGAAGTCATACCCACCTTGAGCGGCGGGCAGGACGGGCTTGGGGGCGTAGCTGTTGGCGTGGGTGTAGTCGGTGGTCGTGTTCCCGCTGCTTGCGGTTCCGATGTTCCCAGACTGAACCTGGTTCGGCCTGGGCTGTCGATCCTGCTGAGTTTGCCGTTGATTTCCGCCGGTCACCCGGTTCTCCCCGGGCCGAACGGTCTGCCGATCCTGACTCGGAACCTGCGTATCCCGGGGGTTTCGAGCCCATTCCCCGGTATCAGTAGCCCCGGCTTTGTCCCCGGAGGTCCGCATGGAAATAGGAGCCCCCGATTCGGCAAGCTGCGCGTATTGCGCGGGCATCTGCCCACCATTGGAGGTGCTGGCGGAGTGATAGGCACTAAAGGCATCGATGTTGGCTTGGCTGTCCGCCTGCCATTGGGAAACTTTGGTGTGGTAGGAACCCCACCCGTTGTCCGAAATGGCCCGAACAACATCCTCGGCCCCAAGTTCAGGTGGCTGAGCGGCAACCGGCTTGACGGAATACTTGGCGGTGCCAAAGGCATCCATCTGAGCCCCAACAGCACTTTGAGCATTCTGAAGATGAACAGCATCATCAGCAGCGGCTTGAACAAGAGGAAGAGTCGCATCCGCAGCGGCCTCCCCGGCATTCCCACGCCAACCGGACATGGTCTTGGAGCGGAGAGCACTGATCCGCTGAGCCCGTTCAACCATCCGAGTGGTCAACTGTCGAGCACCGTCCTGAGCGTCAGCCAACGAGCCGACACCTTCGCCGCCAGTGATCTGCTCATAAATCTGCGCTGCCGTCAGCGGATATTCTTCGGCCATCAGCTTCCCTCTCGCAGAGTTGCTAGTACCTTCGAGCCAACGGTGCTCGCGGCGGCGCAGGGATCTGTTTTGCCGATGTTGCCGCGCGACTGCGTAATCGTGATATCTAATGTACTGTGGTCCGATGTACCGATGGCGATAGAGCAGATGCCATCAGATCGAAAATCTGAGGTTCCGTAAGCTGCTGCCGGGTATCCGCTAATGGGTTCCAGGGGTTGGAAAAATTTGTATTCACTACCTTTTGCTTGGTAGATACTGGTCAAGCCAAGTTGGTCGACGGTCGAAAATATCAGGTTGATAGTGGCGCCGGTCAGGTCGGCGGGAGTCCAAGTGCACGTGGGGCCTGCGGGTGCCTGCGTATCAGGCTTGGATGTCGAGCGCCCGCCGAAGATCTCATTTGCCTGAACTTCGGTGAGCGCCGAACAAGGTGCAGACTCGAAGCTCTTCGTGTTGAGCGGTGTCTCCACCTTCGGGACGCCAGGTCCAGGCACTTGTTGCTCGGTGTTCGGCCTTCCTGGTGAACTTGGCGTGCTGGCGGGCGAAGCGGTGCCGGTGGTCTGCGGTGAGCAGGCAGTTGCCAACATCAGGCCGATGCCGCACGGCGCGAGTATCCGACGCACTAGAGGGTGCCTTTCGTGGTCCGGCTGATCTCAATGGCGTGAGCTTCCTCGGCTGACGCGTAACTGCCCAGGGCAGTGACGAACCTCGCGGCCATTGCGTCGCAATAAAGAGCTCGTTGTCGCAATGTTTCGGATAGTGATTTGCCAGATGCTCGGATCAGCTCTGCGTTGTTTCCGCTGGCGTATTCGAGTCCTGGACCGTGCGCCCGTTCGAGTGCCTCGGCCTGCGCAAAGTCTGCTCGAAACTCGTTCGCGAGATCGCTCCACTCGCGCACCAGTTCGTGCAGCGTCTCCTCGTCATAAGCGAACCCCGCCCCACCAGAAGAACCACCAGCAGGCCCATAAGACCCCGCCAGCGGCACCCCATTGGGCCCCGGCAGCTCCCAATCCCCGCTCGGGTCGTAGACCTCAGGCACAGCACACCGTCGTCATCAGCTCTCCCCTAGCTTGCAGTGTGCTCCGCCCCGAGCACCCTGCGTATCCGACGCACCGCACCCTACCAGGGTTCCCGCACCACAAAAGCCAAGGTCACAAGGGCCGCGGCGGTCCTCTCGGCGCTCTCCCAAGCCGCGGCCCTCGTGACGTCTACGGGGTCGGCGTGCAGCTCGTGCGCCCCAGCGTCACCGCTCCGCTCAGGCCCGATGGTGGGAGAAAGTCGATTCGCAACATCGTCAAGCCGATGCTTCCGTCGCCCGGGACGTCCTGGATGTTGAATACCGCGTTCGCCACGACCGTTCCGTCCGGTTTCCGGAGCGGCGATACGTATCCCACCGGGACCGGGCTCGGCGGGTTCGCGATCCCCGACAGCCCGCCGTACGTCCAGTTCGCGTTCGTCTGCGTCTGGGTTCCCACGCACGTCACCGTGTAGCTCGACAGCTTCACCTGGGGCCCGCCCGCGGCCACCAGCGCCGACAGGTCGAAATTCTTGCCCGTAGCGGTGGAGGTCGTCGAGTCGCCGGAGGGCGACGTCGTGCACGAGGACGTTCCGCCGCCGAAGGTGATGCCCGGCTTCGAGACCTGCTGGGCCGTTGCGCTCGTCGGGCCGCCGATCGAGCAGGGTGCCTGGGGCGCGATCACGACCTTCGCGAACGCAGCCGCGCCGATGTCCGCCACGCCAGGCTGGGGAGCCGCCCACGAAGTGCCGGAAGCCGCCAGGCCGGTCACCACCAAGGCCGTGACGATCGTGCTGCGCATCCGCTGTCCTCCTCGCCGCCGGAGAGGGGCCTGGGCGGCCGCTCTTCCAGGACTGAATATCCGCCCGCCGGAGACCCGCGTTGCGCCTGGGAACGGCGATCACCCTTTCGAGGATCACCAACCACCCGGGCGGTGTCATGTTCATCACCGTTTCCGCAGGACAGCGGGTAAACGACCGCGCGGCGGAGCCACTACGCTCAAGGGGCAACCGACCGGTGCACGAGTAGAGCGGAGCCGACGTGTCTGTGCCTTCCCCAGCCCCCGGGGCGGGATCCCTCCCCGCTGCGCCGGGCGGCGCCCTCGACGACCTGCGGGCGTCGGTCGGGCTGCAGATCGCCGACGAAACCCTGCTGCGGTCGATCGCCGGCGGGCTGACCGAGGTCGAGAAGCTGCTGCGCGAGGTCGTCCGCAGTGACGTCCAGGCCGTCAACGACGCCGCATTGCACCTGGTCGAGGCCGGGGGCAAACGCTTCCGTCCGCTGTTCACGCTGCTCGCCGCGCAGTTCGGCCCCAAGCAGGACGACCACGTGGTGATCGCCGCCGCCGCGGTCGAGCTGGTGCACCTGGCCACGCTCTACCACGACGACGTCATGGACGAGGCCACCATGCGGCGCGGCGCCGAGAGCGTCAACGCCCGCTGGGACAACACCATCGCCATCCTCACCGGCGACTTCCTCTTCGCGCACGCCTCCCGCCTGGTCGCCGACCTCGGCACGGACGCCGCGCGGATCATCGCCGAAACCTTCGGCGAGCTGGTCACCGGCCAGATGCGGGAGACCGTCGGCCCCGGCCCGGGTGACGACGCCGTCGCGCACTACCTCACCGTCATCGCGCAGAAGACCGGTTCGCTGATCGCCACCTCCGGCCGGTTCGGCGGCATGATGTCCGGCGCCGCCGAGGACCACATCGAGGCGCTGCGCCGGTTCGGCGACATCATCGGCACCGCCTTCCAGATCTCCGACGACATCATCGACATCGCGTCGCCGTCCGACGAGCTCGGCAAGGCGCAGGGCACCGACCTGCGCGAAGGCGTCCGGACGCTGCCGATGCTGTACGCGCTGGCCGACCCGGAGACCGACCCGCGGCTGATCGAGCTGCTGTCCGGCCCGATCGCCGACGACGCGCTCGTGCAGGAGGCGCTGGACCTCCTCCGGGTCAGTAGCGGACTCGATCGAGCACGCGTCACCCTTTCCGACTACGCTCAGCGCGCGCGAGCCGAGCTCACCGCGCTGCCCGCGTCACCCGCCCGGGACGCGTGCGAGTCGGTCGCCGACTACCTGGTCGCGCGTACGCGCTGAGCACTTAACAGGGGCAGGAAAAGATGTCCATATTCGGACAGGTCTGGCTGTGGAGCCTCGCCGCGTTCTTCGTCGGGGTCCTCCTCACCTGGCTGGTGCTGGTGCTGCCGCTCCGCAAGAGCGTCCGCCGGCTGGAGAGCTCGCTGGCGCAGGCCCACGCCGACGCCGCGCGCACCCCCGCGAACGCCGCGACGGTCGGCAGCGGCACCGACGCGTTCCGGCGGCGCGAACCGGAGCCGTCCCGCCAGGAGACCTCCTACCCCGGCACGCTGGTCGCCGCGCCGCCGATCCACCGCGACGACGTCCACGACGACATCGACGAGGACTTCGCCGAGCTGGACGCGCAGGTGCCGTCCCGGATCCCGCCGGAGCCGGAGCCCGTCCGCGCGCCCGAGCCGGAGCTCGAGGAGGACGACCCGTACCGGAGCGCGGCCACCCAGTTCCTGACGTCGGACGAGGAGCCGGAGCGCGCCTCCGCGACCCAGTACCTGGCCCCGGTCGGCGACTCGTTCGACGACGAGCCGGAGCCCGAATCGCCGGCGTTGTCGCGGCTCGAGCAGCTCGACACCGACTCCGCGGGCTCGCTGTTCCAGCCGCCGGCCGGCGAGGCGGCGGACACGCCGGACTGGTTCGACGACGAGGCCCCGTCCCAGCGGTCGGCGTTCGAAGAGCCGGTGGAGCGCACCCGCTTCATCACCGAACACCCCGGCTCGGTGCGCCAGGACGAGCCGGAAGACGCCGAGCCGCCGCAGTACGCGTTCGGTGGTGACATCGCCGAAAGCGAGCTGGACGTGCCGCCGGAGACCCCCGCCGAAGCGACGCAGGTGCTGCCGAAGCGACAGCCTCGGGAGGCGGTGCGCGGCGGGTTCGACGCCCCGCAGCCGATCCAGCCGTCGATGCGCACGGTCGAGCGCCGCGAACCGGACCTGTCCGGCGCGCACAGCGGCTCGCTGTTCGAGCCGTCGGTCCAGCCGAACCAGGCGGCGGCCGCCGCGAGTGTCGCGGCTCCGGAGCCGCCCCCGGCCCGGCAGGCCGCGGGTGACTCGGTCCCGCCGGGGCCGTTCGGCCCCGGTTCGGCGATGCCGCGCCCGGGCGGCGGTGCCCCCAGCGACAGCTTCGCCGTGAAGGCCAGCGTCACGGCTTTGCGGTACTGCACCGAGGAATCGGCGCAATTCCCGAAGATGGTCGCCGAGGTCTGGTTCCGGACGGCCGAGGACGCCGAGCGCGTCGGGTTCCGCCCGCTCAGCTGACGCCCGGCGCGGCCTCGAACAGCACGAGGGCCGCGCCACCGGGATCGGTGACCACCACCAGGGAGCCGAACGGGAGGTCGGTGCGCTCGCGCACCAGGGTTCCGCCCAGCGCCAGCGCTTTCGCCGCGGCAGCGTCCACATCGGACACCGGCGCGTAGGGCAGCCACTGCGGCGCCCGGTCGTCGCCGGGCGCCAGCTCGGTGAGGCCGCCCCAGGGCGCGCCGCCGGTCGTCAGCAGCGTGTCGTCGGCTTCCCAGCCCAGCAACTCGGCGAAGAACCGCTTGCTGCCCGCCGCGTCGGCGGTGCGGACGTCGAAGAACACGAAAGGTGAATTGGGTCGCATGGCCTAAAACTTAGGACACTAGTCCCAGCCAAGGCAACCCCGAAGACGCCGAAGGCCGCCATGCAGCGGGCATGGCGGCCTTCGGGAAGCAGCGGTTACGCGACCGTCCAGGTGTCCTTGCCGCGCAGCAGCCCCTGCAGGTCCGGCTTGCGGGCCGCGCGGGCCTCCTCGACCTGGGCGCGGGCGCCGTCGTCGTACGTCGGGCGCTCGACCTGGCGGAGGACGCCCGTCGGGACGTGGTTGAGGTTCTGGTCGCCCAGGCGCGACAGCGCGAACGCGTACGACGTGTCCGCGATCGACGGGTCGTGCACGACGAGGTTGTCCTCGCCGATGTCCGCGACCTTGGCGACGTCCAGGCCGCCCCAGTCGCCGCGCTTGACGCCGAACTCCTGGTTCGGGCCGAACCGGATCGGCTCGCCGGCGCGCAGCGGGATCAGGCGGGTGGCGGCCTCGTCGGCGTCCTTGAGGACGTCGAACGCGCCGTCGTTGAAGATCGGGCAGTTCTGGTAGATCTCGACCAGAGCCGAGCCGCGGTGCTGCGCCGCCGCCTGCAGGACCTCGGTGAGGCCCTTGCGGTCGGAGTCCAGCGCGCGGCCCACGAACGACGCTTCGGCGCCGATCGCCAGCGAGAGCGGGTTGAACGGCGTGTCCACCGAACCCATCGGCGTCGACTTCGTGACCATGCCCTGCCCGGACGTCGGGGAGTACTGGCCCTTGGTCAGCCCGTAGATCCGGTTGTTGAACAGCAGGATCTTGATGTTGACGTTGCGCCGCAACGCGTGGATCAGGTGGTTGCCGCCGATGGACAGCGCGTCGCCGTCGCCGGTGACGACCCACACCGACAGGTCCGGGCGGGTGGTCGCCAGGCCGGTCGCGATCGACGGCGCGCGGCCGTGGATCGAGTGCATGCCGTAGGTGTTGAGGTAGTACGGGAACCGCGACGAGCACCCGATGCCCGAGATGAAGACGATGTTCTCGCGCTTGAGGCCCAGCGTCGGCAGGAACGACTGGACGGCGTTGAGGACGACGTAGTCGCCGCAGCCGGGGCACCAGCGGACTTCCTGGTCGGACTTGTAGTCCTTGGCCTTCTGCGGCTCGTCGGTGGTGGGCACGAGGTCCAGGCCACCGATGGTGGGAAGCCCGATGTCGATTGCGGTCATTTCGCCGCCTCCGTAGTAACGCCGGTGATGATCTCCGAGAACAGGTTCTGCAGCTCTTCGGCCTTGAACGGCAGCCCGGCGACCTTGGTGTGCGAATGGACGTCGACCAGGTACTTCGCCCGCAGCAGCAGCGCGAGCTGGCCCAGGTTCATCTCCGGCACCACGACCTTGTCGTAGCTGCGCAGGATGTCGCCGAGGTTGGCCGGCAGCGGGTTGAGGTGGCGCAGGTGCGCCTGCGCGATCGGCAGGCCGAGCTTGCGCACGCGCCGGCAGGCCGCGCCGATCGGGCCGAACGAGCTGCCCCAGCCGAGCGCGAGCACGCGGGCCTTGCCGCCGCTGGGGTCGTCGACGACCAGGTCGGGGACGTCGATGCCGTCCACCTTCGCCTGCCGCAGCCGGACCATCTTGTCGTGGTTGTCGGGGTCGTAGGAGATGTGACCGGTCTTGTCGGCCTTCTCCAGCCCGCCGATGCGGTGCTGCAGCCCCGGGGTGCCCGGGACCGCCCAGGCGCGGGCGAGGGTCTCGGGGTCGCGGACGTACGGCCAGAACTCGCCGGAGTCGTTGTCCGCGTTGGGTTCGCTGGCGAACTCGACCCGCAGGTCGGGCAGCTCGTCGACGTCCGGGATCAGCCACGGCTCGGAGCCGTTCGCGATCGCGCCGTCCGAGAGCAGCAGCACCGGCGTGCGGTACTTCAGCGCGATCCGGGTCGCCTCGACCGCCGCATCGAAGCAGTCCGCCGGCGACAGCGGCGCGATGATCGGGACCGGCGACTCGCCGTTGCGGCCGTACATCGCCTGCAGCAGGTCGGCCTGCTCGGTCTTGGTCGGCAGGCCGGTGGACGGGCCGCCGCGCTGGACGTCGATGACGACCAGCGGCAGCTCCACCATCACGCCGAGGCCGACGGCTTCGGACTTCAGCGCGACACCGGGCCCGGACGTCGAGGTGACGCCGAGCGCGCCGCCGTAGGACGCGCCGAGCGCGGCGCCGATGCCGGCGATCTCGTCCTCGGCCTGGAAGGTGATGATGCCGAAGTTCTTGTGCTTGGACAGCTCGTGGAGGATGTCCGAGGCCGGCGTGATCGGGTACGTGCCGAGCAGGATCTGCAGGCCCGAGCGCTGCCCGGCGGCCACGATCCCGTACGCGAGCGCGGTGTTGCCGGTGATCTGCCGGTAGGTGCCCTGGGTCAGCTTGGCCGGGGCGACCTGGAACGTCGTCGCGAACGACTCGGTGGTCTCGCCGTAGTTCCAGCCCGCGCGGAAGGCGAGGATGTTCGCCTCGGCGATGTCCGGCTTCTTCGCGAACTTCTCGCGCAGGAACCGCTCGGTGCCCTCGGTCGGCCGGTGGTACATCCACGACAGCAGGCCGAGCGCGAACATGTTCTTGCAGCGCTCGGCGTCCTTCTTGCCGAGGCCGGTGTCGGCGAGCGCGCCTTGGGTCAGGGTCGACATGGCGACCCGGTGCACCTGGTAGGGCGTGAGCGTGTCGTCGTCCAGCGGGTCCGTCGCGTAGCCGACCTTGGTCAGGTTGCGCTTGATGAACTCGTCGGTGTTGAGGATGATCGTGCCGCCGTGCGGGACGTCGCCGAGGTTCGCCTTGAGCGCGGCCGGGTTCATCGCCACCAGCACGTCCGGCCGGTCGCCGGGGGTGAGGATGTCGTAGTCGGCGAAGTGCACCTGGAAGCTGGAGACGCCGGGGATGGTGCCCTGTGGCGCGCGGATCTCGGCGGGGAAGTTCGGCATCGTCGACAGGTCGTTGCCGAAGGCGGCGGCTTCGGACGTGAAGCGGTCGCCGGTCAGCTGCATGCCGTCACCGGAGTCGCCCGCGAACCGGATGACCACCCGGTCCAGCTTGCTGACCTCGGTCGGCCTGGTTGCGGCGAGCGAGCCGTGACCAGCGCCGTTGCCGTTCGCACTCGTGCTCATGGGTCAGGGATTCCCTCTCTCCCGACGGTACGGCTTCCGTTCGCCTGCCGGTGCCGCGGCTGCGTTCACCAGGTCTACTCCCGAGGTTAGCTCGCCCTCAACACCGATGTTGGTAGTGTCCCGGGTGTTGGACGACCTCTTCGGTGCTCTTCAATGTCCCCTTCGCAGGTCCGTCAGATACCTGTAACTCATGGTAACGGTTAGTTGCCGCGCGGACCTGTGACGCGCGTCTCCCGCGTCACGGCCGGGACCGGATCCGTTCCCGTATCAGGGAAAGCCGTTCGGCGAACTCCGGTGACGCCAGCGAGGCGAGCTGCGGCCGGATCTCGACGTCGACGGCGTCGCTGTGCTCGGCCAGGCCCGCGGTGGCGCGCAGGCTGCGCTTGGTGGCGATCAGCGCTTCGCGCGGCGCGGCGACGGCGGGGTGAGCGAGCTCACGCGCGGCGGTCAGCAGTTCGTCATGGCCCCCGTCGACGACGCGCAGAGCCAGCCCGGCCCGCACGGCGGCTCCGGCGTCGAGCGGCTGCCCGAACAGCGTCATGGCGGCGGCCTGCTGCGGGCCGGCGATCCGCTGCGTCATCCAGGTCATCCCGCCCCCGGGGTGCAGCCCGAGTTCGAGGAACCGGGCGACGAACTTCGCCTGCGGCCCGGCCAGCCGCACATCGGCGGCGAGCGCGAGGTTCAGCCCGGCTCCGACGGCGGCACCCCCGACGGCGGCAATGGTCGGCAGCGAGCACCGCGCGACGGAGAGGAAGCCCTCGTAGATGGCACGCAGGCCGGCTTCGTCGGCTTCGGCCAGGGCGGCCAGATCGGCGCCGGCGCAGAAGGCGGGCGGAGTACCGGTGACGACGACGGCGTGCACGGATTCATCCCGCTCGGCGGCGGCGACGGCGTCGGCGAGCTGCGCGGAGAGGTCGAGGGTCAGCGCGTTCCGGCTCCCGGGAGCGTCGACGGTGAGGAGGGCGACGCCGCCGGCGTGCTCGCTGACGATGCTGTCGGTCATCGGATCAGGGTATTGGTGGGGTGTGGTGGAACTGCTGGTGGTGCTGGTCGGCAACCTGCTGACGATGATCGACATGTCGGAGCTGTTCGGCGGACGGCGCCGCCGATCCCGCGCCGCGGCCCTCGCGCGCGGCGAGCGGGTGGAGTACCCGTGCGTGCTGCGGTCCGAAGAGGTGACCGACGGCCGCGAACGGCGGGGCTGGATCGCGGTGGGCGGGAGGAGGGCGACGTGGCGGACCCCGGGCGCGGAGCCGGTGCCGTTCGACCCGGGCGAGCTGACGATGCAGGCGGTGGACCGCCAGGCGGTGACGTTCCGGTCGCCGGACGGCCGGACGGAGCTGCGCCTGCACCCGGACGAGGCACCGCCGGTGCTGCGCGCGCTGGGCGGCTGAGCGCTTTCGGCCCTGCTTGGTCGCGGCCGGGGTGAGGGTGCGTTTCGGGCCCTGCCTGGTCACGAGGTGGAGTCGCGCTTCGGTCTGATGCTGGGGCTCACCCCCGGCCTGGGTGACGGAGGGGGGCTCACTGCTCCGGAGTAGGCGGCCGCTCCAGCAGCCGCGAGAGCACCACCGTCGACACCGTCCGGTCCACGATCTCCAGCCCTCGCAGCCGCTCGAGCGCCGTCTCCAGGTGGTGGATGTCCGCCGCCCTCAGGTGGACGATGGCGTCCGCCGCGCCGGACACCGTGTACGCCGCCACCACCTCCGGCAAGGGTTCCAAGCGGGCGCGGATGCGGGCCGGCGTGATGTTGCCCTGGCACGTGACCTCGACGAACGCCTCCGTTCCCCAGCCCAGCGCCTCCGGGTCGACCACCGCCGTGAAGCCGCGCAGGATGCCCGTTTCGAGGAGCCGGTCCACCCGCCTCTTGACCGCCGGCGCCGACAGGCCGACCACCTTGCCGATCTCCGCATAGCTTGATCGCGCGTTCGCCACGAGGCACGAAACGATTCGCTGGTCGATGGTGTTCACACGCAACATCTAGCACAGATACGCGCAGCGAACAGCGATTGATTGCGAGTTTAGGCGCGCCTTACCCTGCAACCATGCAGGCGATGCGCGTACCGACCACCCGTCGATACCTGATGTGTCCCCCGCGTCACTTCGCGGTGGACTACGTGATCAACCCCTGGATGGACCCGACCCAGCCGGTCAGCGCGGACGTCGCAGTCGCGCAGTGGACCGAGCTGCGCGACACCTATCGCCGCCTCGGCCACACCGTCGAGGAGATCGAGCCCCAGCCCGGCCTGCCCGACATGGTCTTCGCCGCCAACTCCGGCACCGTCGTCGACGGCCGCGTGCTCGGCTCGCGGTTCCGCGCCCCGCAGCGCGCCGCGGAGGCCGAGCACTTCCGCCGCTGGTTCGTCGAGCACGGCTACCGCGACATCACCATGCCGGAGAAGATCAACGAGGCCGAGGGCGACTTCGCCTGGACCGGCTCCCTGCTGCTCGCCGGCACCGGGTTCCGCACCGACCCGGCCGCGCACGCCGAGGCCCAGGAAGTCCTCGGCGTCCCGGTCGTCTCGCTGCAGCTGGTCGACCCGCGCTACTACCACCTCGACACCGCGCTGTTCGTGCTCGCCGAAGCGACCGACACGACCCGCGCGCAGATCGTCTACTACCCGGACGCCTTCTCGGCCGGCTCGCGCCGGGTCCTGGAGCGGGTGTTCCCGGACGCGGTCCTCGCGACCCGGGAAGACGCCGAGTGTTTCGGCCTCAACGGCGTGTCCGACGGCCGCAACGTCGTGCTGCCCGTCGAGGCCACCCGATTGGGTGAACTTCTCGCCGCGCGGGGGTACGAGCCCGTCTACGTCGACATCTCTGAGCTGCGGAAAGCCGGCGGCGGCCCGAAGTGCTGCACGCTGGAAATCCGCAAAGGCTAAATAACGGCAAAAAAGTGTAACTCACCCGTTTGCCAGTGCGATTAATCGAAGTAACAAATCGACTACTCGCGGTGGCAGGCGGTGGGAGTGGTGACGGTGATCCTCGCCGTGCACGGGGTGGGCCGGCCGGCCCGCCAGCTCGACCCCGGTGAAGACGAGCGCTGGCTGACCGTCGAGCAGTTCGAGCGCGTCCTCGACGCCGCGGCGGACCGCGAAGACGTCCGGCTCACCTTCGACGACGGCAACGACTCCGACGTCGAGATCGTGCTGCCGCGGCTGGCCGACCGCGGGCTGACGGCGGAGTTCTTCCCGCTCGCCGGCCGGCTCGGGCAGCGCGGCTACCTCGACCGCGACGGCCTGCGCGAGCTCGTGCACGCCGGCATGGAGATCGGTTCGCACGGCTGGGAACCGCGCGACTGGCGGCGCCTCGACGACCGCCACGCCGACCGCGAGCTGAAGGACGCGCCGAAGCTGCTGGGCGACCTGTGCGGCCGCCCGGTCCGGCGGTACTCGCTGCCGTTCGGCGCCTACGACCGGCGCGTGCTCGCCCGGCTCCGGCAGGCAGGGGCGACCCGGGTGTATTCGAGCGACGGTGGCGCGGTCCACCCCGACGGCTGGCTCCAGCCTCGAACGGAGCTCCCGCACGACCTCGACGGAGATTGGCTCGACGGCGTCCTCGCCGGCTCCCGCCGACGCGCGACCCGCTGGGCGAACCGCCTGTTCCGCCGCACTGCCCAGTAGACGCGGACCCCGCGAGGCGGATGCCTAGTGTCGCGCCGGGCGAGCGGCCAGCCGTGCTACGGCAAGGCCTGTCCGATAGGCGAACTTCGCCGGATCCCGGCCACCCCACTGCGTCCCGGCGAACGGGACACCCGCCGAACCGGTCGCCGCCGGGTCAGAGCGGTGAGCAGCCTTTTCGTCAACTCGGGCCACCTGATGGGAAATTCCCGCACCCGAAGGCCTTGAACGTGCCCGCCTCCGCGGTGCATCCTGGTGCCCCGCCGCCGT
Source organism: Amycolatopsis sp. NPDC004772 (assembly GCF_053601215.1). Classification (NCBI taxonomy): domain Bacteria; kingdom Bacillati; phylum Actinomycetota; class Actinomycetes; order Pseudonocardiales; family Pseudonocardiaceae; genus Amycolatopsis; species Amycolatopsis sp. NPDC004772. The sequence continues at coordinate 150,832 of NZ_JBSGBK010000008.1, read as the reverse complement.
AAGGAAAGTTTCCTAACTAAAGGGAGCACCAGGAATGCGGAAACTGATCCTGCTCGCGACGCTCGCGCTGGCGTCGGCCGTGGTGCCGTCGGCCGTCGCGTCCGCGTCGCCCGCCCCGGCCGTGGCACCGGCCACCGCGGCACCGGCCACCGTGGCCGCCGCCCCCACCGCCGCGCAGCTGCTCGCCAAGACCAACAGCTGCAAGCAGATCTCGAACGGCAAATACAAGACCGACGAAGACGTTTCGAGCAAAACGGTCGCCGTCTGCGATGCCAACGGGGCCGTCTTCTGGAAAGCCGACATGGACATCGACTGCGACGGGCAGCGCACCTCGCAGTGCAACGAGGACACCGACTGCTGCTTCCAGGACGACACCGCGTTCCACCAGTCCGACGGCAAGCCGCTCAACGCCGCGAAGCTGCCCTACATCGTCGTGCCGAGCTCCAGCAGCATCTGGAAGTACTCCTCCTCCGGTCTCAAGGGTGGCGGCTCCTGCGCGGTGATCTACAACGGCAAGGTCGAGTACACCGTCATCGGCGACACCGGCCCGTCGCAGATCATCGGTGAAGCCTCCTACGCCACGGCGAAGGACCTCGGCATCAACCCCGACCCGTCCAACGGTGGCACCGACTCCGGCGTCACCTACATCTGCTTCAAGAACTCGACCGTCTCGCCGATCGAGAACCACGCCAACGCGGTGAGCAAGGGAGAAAGCCTCGCCACCACGTTCGTGAACAACAACTGACGCAACCTATTCACGATCCGGCGGCGAACCGTGGGCGTAGTCCACCGTTCGCCGCCGGATCGAGACGCAATTCTCACTCGGATCCCTTGCGTCTCACCGCCATCTCACGCCGTCCCCCGTTCGCCGCGTCCGCGGTAACGATCCAGGGGCGCCCGCCGACCAACTTGAGGGTCGCGCGGAATAGCGGAGGTTTTGGCGTGGAGATCAGTGTCTTCGGGCTCGGTTACGTCGGCTGTGTCTCCGCCGCGTGCCTGGCGGGGCAGGGACACCGGGTGGTCGGCGTGGACGTCAACCCGGTGAAGATCGACCTGATCACCCAGGGCAACGCCCCGGTGGTCGAGGAGCGGATCGGCGAGCTGACCGCCGAGGTGGTCGCGAGCGGTGCGCTGAGAGCCACCACCGACGTCGCGGAAGCCGTCGCCGACAGCGAGATCTCGCTGGTCTGCGTCGGGACGCCGTCGGCGCCGAACGGCAGCCTCTCCACCGTCTACCTCGAGCGCGTCGCCGAGGAAATCGGGGAAGCGCTCGCCAAGAAGAGCACGCGGCACACCGTCGTCTTCCGCAGCACCATGCTGCCGGGCACCTGCCTCGACCTGCTGGTCCCGATCTTGGAGAAGGCCTCGGGCCGCACCGCCGGGGTCGATTTCGGCGTCGCGGTGAACCCGGAGTTCCTGCGCGAAGGCACCAGCGTCCGCGACTTCTTCGACCCGCCGAAGACGGTCATCGGCGAGATCGACGAAGCCAGCGGCGACGCCGTCGCGGCGTTGTACGAGGGCCTGCCCGGCCCGGTTTTCCGGGTGCCGATCCCGGTCGCGGAAATGACGAAGTACGCCGACAACTCCTTCCACGGCCTGAAGATCGGGTTCGCGAACGAGCTCGGCGCGATCTGCCGGGCGCTGGGCCTCGACTCGCACCAGGTGATCGACGTCTTCCTCGCCGACACCAAGCTCAACATCAGCCCCGCCTACCTCAAGCCCGGGTTCGCCTTCGGCGGCTCGTGCCTGCCGAAGGACCTGCGCGGGCTCGTCTACGCCGCGCACCGGGCCGACGTCAGCGTGCCGATCCTGTCGCACGTGCTCGCGTCGAACGACGAACACCTGCAGCGGGCCTTCGACCTGGTCGCGCGCACCGGCAAGCGCAAGGTCGGGCTGTTCGGCCTGTCGTTCAAGCCGGGCACCGACGACCTGCGCGAGTCGCCGCTGGTGGAGCTGGCCGAGAAGCTGCTCGGCAAGGGCTACGACCTGAAGATCTACGACGCCAACGTCAGCCTCTCCCGGCTGATGGGCGCCAACCGCGAGTACATCGAGAGCCGGCTGCCGCACCTCGGCCAGCTGCTCGCCGGGTCCGTCGACGAGGTCGTGAACCACGCCGACGTCCTGCTCGTGGGCACCAAGGACCCGGACGTGCTGGCGGCCCTGCCGCACGGGGGCGACCGGGCCCTGATCGACCTCGTCCGCCTGCCCGACGCCGCTGAGCGTCGCCTTGAAGAGGGATACGCCGGCCTTGCCTGGTAAAGCGCTCATCCTCGTCGAAAACCTCTCCGTCCCCTTCGACCGGCGGGTCTGGCAGGAGTCCACGACCCTGCGCGACGCCGGGTGGGAAGTCCACGTGATCTGCCCGCAGGGCACGAAACGCGACACCGAGGCCGAAGCCGTCGTCGACGGCGTCCACATCCACCGCTACCCGCTCCGGGCGGCGACCGGCGGCCCCGCCGGCTACCTGCAGGAGTACGGCACCGCGCTGTGGCACACCCTGCGGCTGGCCCGCAAGGTCGGGCCGGTCGACGTCGTGCACGCCTGCAACCCGCCGGACCTGCTCTACCTGGTCGCGAAGGTCCTGAAGCGGCAGGGCGCGAGGTTCATCTTCGACCAGCACGACCTGTGCCCCGAGCTGTACCTGTCGCGGTTCGACCGCGGACAGGACCTGCTCTACCGCGGGGTCTGCGCGCTCGAACGCGCCACCTACCGCGCCGCCGACGTCGTCATCTCGACGAACGAGAGTTACAAGCAGGTCGCCCGGATCCGCGGCGGCAAGAAGCCCGAGGACGTCTTCGTGGTGCGCAGCGCCCCCGTCGTCGAGCGGTTCCACGAGGTGCCGGCCGAGCCCGAGCTGAAGAAGGGCAAGCCGCACCTGCTCGCCTACCTCGGCGTGATGGGCCCGCAGGACGGCGTCGACTACGCCCTGCGCGCGCTCGCGAAGCTGCGTGACGAGGTCGGCCGCACCGACTGGCACGCCGTGTTCGTCGGCTCCGGCGACGCGTTCGACGACATGGTCGCGCTGTCGGCGAAGCTCGGGCTGGCCAACCAGGTCGAGTTCACCGGCCGGATCTCCGACGAGGACCTGGTCCGCTACCTCTCCACCGCCGACGTCTGCCTGTCGCCGGACCCGCTGAACCCGCTCAACGACGTCTCCACGATGAACAAGGTCATGGAGTACATGGCGATGAGCAAGCCGATCGTCTCGTTCGAGCTGCGGGAAGCCCGGGTCTCCGCCGGCGACGCGGCCGTCTACGCCCCGGCGAACGACGAGTCGGCCTTCGCGAAGCTCGTCGCCCAGCTGCTCGACGACCCCGAGGAGCGGGCCCGGATGGGTAAGCTCGGCCAGGCCAGGGTGGCGGGTCCGCTCTCCTGGGAGAACTCCGCGAAGGCTCTGCTCGCCGCGTATGAGCACGCTGTGAAGTCCTGATCGCCGTTCGGTCAAGAAGTCACCCGCACGTGTAACCAATGCTCCCGGTCTTACGACGGTTCGGGTAACCGGCCGATCAACTGAACCCGTTCGGCGTACCCGGCTCAGGAATGGAGACCCCGCCGTTGACTGACGACACGGTGCGCCTGGCCCTGGTCGGGCAGGTCCTGCGACGGCGATGGCGGCTGCTGGCCGTCCTCGCCGTCTTGGGCGCGCTGGTCGGCGCGGGAGCGTCGATCCTCTTCTCACCCGGCTACAAGACCACCTCGGGCGTCCTGCTCCAGGGCCCCCGCCAAGCGGACGAGCTGCTCACCCAGGCCGACATCGCGAAGGCTTCGGTCGTGCTCGACCGCACCGCGGCCATGCTCCCGTGGCACCCCAGCGGCGCCGACCTGAAGGACCAGGTCAGCACGTCGGTGGCGCAGAGCAACGTCGTGACGATCACCGTCTCCGCCGACACCGCCGAGCACGCCCAGCAGCTCGCCGACCAGGTCGCCCAGCAGTACGTCAAGTTCTCCACGCAGCTGGCGACCAACTCCGCCGACGCCTCGGTGCAGCTCGCCCAGGAGCAACGCGAGTCGCTGCGCCAGCAGGTGAAGCTGACGACCGAGCGGATCAGCGACCTCGCCAAGAACGTCGGCGGCGACCTGACCGTGGAGAGCGTGCAGGTCCGCACGCAGCTCGAGGGGCTGAAGACGTCGCTCGAGCAGGCGATCAACGACCTCAACCAGGCCGACCTGGCCACCGGCGTCGGCAACACCGTGGTGCTCGGGCCGTCCCAGCGCCCGACCTCGCCGGCCGCCCCGACGATGACGCAGCTCGTCGCCGGGGGCGCGGTGCTGTTCTTCCTCTTCGGGGTGTTCGGCCACCTGTTCACCGCCCGCACCGACCGGCGGCTGCGGGGCGAGCCGCAGATCGCGTCCGCGCTCGGCGCGCCGATCCTGGCCGGCGTCGACGTCGCCACCCCGGAGGGCGACCGCGTCCCGGCCACCGGCTTCCTCGGCAAGGTGCGGCACCTGCTCGGCGGGGACCGCCCGTGGGTGCAGCCCCCGGTCGCGACCTCGGCCGACGAGGTCAACCGCGACATCCGCTTCCGCCGGGTGCTGGCCCGGCTGGCCACCGGCCCGGCCGACATCCTGCTGCTGGTGGCCGACGACGACGAGACCGGCCGCCGGGCCGCCGCCCAGCTCGCCGAGCTGGCCGACCGGCAGTCCCTGCCGCTGCGGGTCTTCGAGTTCTCGCCGGACCGGCCCACCGTGCCGGACGCGACGGCGAGTTCCGGGGTCCTGGTCGTGCTCGGCGCCGGCACGCGCACCGCGTGGCAGCTCGTCCGGCTCGCCGAGGCCTGCGCCGACGGGGGCCAGGAGATCGTCGGGGCCGTCCTCACCCATCCCGTCCGGCCGAGCGCGCCGGAGAAACCCGGACCCGCGGCGGAAGCCCCCGAGAAAGCCCTGGCAGGTTCGGCGTGACGACTCCTCCCGAAACCCCCGCCGCGCCGCTCGTCGACCTCCAGCGGCTGTTCATCGCGATCCGCCGCCGCAAGCGCATCTGGCTGGCCACGGCGCTGCTCGGGCTCTTCGCCGGGGCGGCGCTCGCGGTCGTGCTGCCCGCGCCGCCGACCGCGGTCGCCAAGGTGATCGTGGTCCACCAGGACGACTCGCCGACCGACAGCGGCACGCTGATGCGCACCGACGTCGCCGTGCTGCAGACGGCCCCGATCGCCACGGGCGCGCTGAAGAAGGTCGGCAGCACCGACTCGCCCGAAGACTTCATGAAGAACTACGCGGGTCTCGGTCTCACGAACAACATCCTGCAGATCACCGTCAAGGCCAAGAGCAACGAAGACGCCGTGGCGAAGGCCCAGGCGCTGGCCGAAACGTTCATCGCCGACCACGTCAAGCGCAGCCAGGCGGCCGCGGCCGCCCAGTCGCAGGCCATCCTCGACCAGCGGAAGAACGCCCAGGACGAACTGGGCAAGGTCGAGCAGCAGATCGTCGAGGAGGAGGGCAAGGGCCGCCAGGCCAGCCAGCCCACCCTCGAGAACCTCTACAGCCGCCGCGCCGCGCTGACCGCGCAGATCTCGGACTTCACCTCGCGCGCCCAGCAGGCCGGCATCGGCAGCCCGCAGGTCGCCGCGGGCACCCAGGTCGTCGACGCGGCCCGCGCGCTGCCCAAGGCGTTCCTCAAGACCACCGCGACCAACGCCGGCATCGGCTTCGCGCTCGGCCTGGCCCTCGGGCTCGCGCTGGTCGCCATCGGCGCCGTCTCACGCGACAAGCCGGTCTTGCGCCGCGAGATCTCGACGCACCTGGGTGCGTCCGTGATCGCGCAGCTGCCGTCGAAGCTGCGCGGGCCGGCCCGGCTGTGGCGGCGCTCGCGGGCGGTTTCCGAACGCCGGCGCGTCGCCACGACGCTGGCCAGGCTCATCAAGAAGGACCCGCGCACGGTGTCGCTGCTGGAGCTCGGCGCGCCGAAGGTCGCGGCCGCGCTCAGCCTGGACGTCGCCGCCGAGCTCGCCGAGGACGGTGCCGCGAGCGTCGTCGACGACCTCCCGCGCGAGGACGTCCGCAAGCTCGCGCAGGAGACCAAGAGCGACATCTCGGTGGTCGGGGCCGGCGACCCGCCCGGGAAGCCGGAGGAGCGCCGCGTCGGCGTCGGCACGGTGTCGCCGGGCACGGCGTGGACCGACCTGGAGCACCTCGGCAAGGAGACCGTGCTGGTCGTGAAGGCCGGGCACGCGAACACGCTGTGGCTGCACACGGTCGCGCGGCAGCTGGCCGACCAGGAGATCCCGATCCTCGGCGTCGTGCTGGTCGATCCGGACCCGCGCGACAAGTCCGACGGCACGCTGTGGGACGGCCTGCACACGGCCCTGCGCGGCCGCGGCCGCCCGGCAGCGTCCGCCGCGGCTCCGGCCACGGCTTCGGCTTCGGCCGAGCGGGAGGACCGCCTCGACGAACTGGTCGCCCGCGTCGCCGAGCGCGTCGCCACGGAGCAGCCGACGCGCCGGTTCTCCCCGGTCCGGCCGGTGCTCCAGCCGCCGCACACCGCCTCGCGGCCCCCGGCGTCGCCGCTGCCGCCGCCGGGCGGGGTGAGCGTCCCGGACCACCTGAACGCGCCGACGAAGAAGTTCGCCCCGGTCAAGCCCCAGAAGCGGCCGACGCCGTTCAAGCGCGACCACGGAGAACCGAACCACAAGGGCGATCTCGAACCCGACCTCGAACCCGAAAAGAGCACTGTGACAACCGGGGCTTCGCCCCAGGCCGGGGGCTCCGCCACCCAGACCCCCGAAAAGAGTGCGTGAGTCTCCTGACCCGCGCCGCGACCGAAGGGGAACGCACCCGATGTGCGGCATCGCAGGCACCTACCTCTGGCCGGACGGCGGGCCGCTCACCGACCGGCTGACCAAGACGCTGGCCCACCGCGGCCCGGACGGCTCCGGCCGCTACGAGCACCGGGCCGGGCCCGGCCAAGTCCACTTGGGACACCGGCGGCTCTCGATCATCGACCTGTCCGAGACCGGCGCGCAGCCGATGGTCCTCGACGGGCTCGCGCTGAGCTACAACGGCGAGCTGTACAACGCGCCCGAGCTGCGGGCCGAGCTGGCCGCGGCCGGCGTGCGGTTCCGCGGGACGTCGGACACCGAGGTGCTGCTGCAGGCGTGGCGGCGCTGGGGCACCGACTGCCTGCCCAAGCTGCGCGGCATGTTCGCCTTCGCGCTGTTCGAAGAGGGCACCGGCGAGCTGTTCCTGGTCCGCGACCAGCTGGGCATCAAGCCGCTGTTCTTCGTCCAGCGCAACGGCGGGGTCGCGTTCGCCTCGGAACTCAAGGCGCTCGCGGGTGAGCTCGGCGGGTCGCTGCAGGTCGACAACGCGGCCCTGATCGCGTCGCTGCTCTACTACTGGGTGCCGGACAGCCGGTGCGCCTATCAGGGCGCGGAGAAGCTGCAGCCGGGCACGTGGCTGCGCTGCCGCCCGGACGGCCAGGTCGATCGCGGCCGGTTCTGGTCGCTGCGGGAGGTCGCCGAGGAGGGCGCGGCCTTCGACGGCGAGGTCGACCTGCACGAGGTGATCGCCGAGTCGACGGCCAAGCACCTGCTCTCGGACGTCCCGGTGGCGACCTTCCTGTCGGGCGGGCTGGACTCCAGCTACCTGACGGCGCTCGCCGCCCGGTCCCAGCCCGGGATCTCGGCCTACACCATCGGGTTCCGGGCCGAGGACGCCAAGTTCGAGGCCATGCCGGACGACCTGAAGTACGCCCGGATCGTCGCGGAGCAGTTCGGCGTCGACCTGCACGAGATCGAGATCGCGCCGCAGGTGCTCGACCTGCTGCCGAAGATGACCTACCACCTCGACGAGCCGATCGGCGACCCGGCGGCGATCAACTCGTTCCTGATCTGCTCGGCCGCGCGCGAGGCCGGCGTCAAGGTGATGCTGTCCGGGATGGGCGCCGACGAGCTGTTCGCCGGCTACCGCAAGCACCTCGCGAACCTGATCGCGCTGCGCTACCACAAGGTGCCGAGCGCGGTCCGGCGCCCGGTCGAGTCCATTGTGGACAGGCTGCCGGTGGCGTCGGCCAAGCGCGGCTACCGGTCGGTGCGGTTCGCCAAGCGGTTCCTGTCCTTCGCGGGCCTGCCCGAGGAAACGGCGTTCCGGCGCAGCTACACGATGTACGACCGCGCCGAGCTGCTCGGGCTGGTCAACCCGGACCTGGCGGCTTCCGTCGACGACGTCCTGACCGAGCACGCGGACACGTACCACGACCAGGCCTTGGACGACTTCGTCAACCGGATGTGCCTGGCCGATTCGCGGATGTTCCTGCCCGGGCTGAACCTGACCTACACCGACCGTTCGACGATGGCGGCATCCACCGAGGTGCGGACCCCGTTCGTCGACGTCGAGGTCGTGCGGGCGGCGTTCAAGATCCCGGGGAACCGGAAGATCGTCGGCCGCGCCGGGAAGATGGCGCTGAAGAAGGCCGCCGAGAACATCCTGCCCGGCGAGATCGTGCACCGGCCGAAGGGCCTGTTCAGCGCGCCGCTGCGGGCCTGGATGAGCCGCGACCTGGCGCCGCTGGTGCGCGAAGTCGTCAACGAAGGCGTGCTCGTTTCGTCGGGCTTCCTGCAGCGGGAGGCGTTGCAGCGCATGGTCGCCGAGGACGCCGCCGGTCAGGAAGACCGCGGCAAGCACCTCTGGCACGTCTTGACCCTCGAGTATTGGTACCGGAACGCGATGTCTGGAGCGGGAGCGAAGTGAAGCAGGTAGTCCAGAACTACAAGAGCGGGGAACTGGCGCTCCTCGACGTGCCCGAGCCGGCCTGCAAGCCGGGCGGTGTGCTGGTGCGGACGGTGTACTCGCTGATCTCGACCGGCACCGAGATGATGAAGGTGTCCGAGGCCAGCATGTCCCTGGTGGGCAAGGCGAAGGCCCGCCCCGACCAGGTCGCGAAGGTCATGCAGAGCGTGGCCACCAACGGCCTTTCGGCGACCTACCGCAAGGTGACGTCCAAACTGGACTCCTACACCCCGCTCGGCTACTCGCTGTGCGGTGTCGTCGAGCAGGTCGGCGACGGCATCACCGACGTGAAGGTCGGCGACCTGGTGGCCTGCGCGGGCAACGAGCACGCCCTGCACGCCGAGCTGAACTGGGTGCCCAAGAACCTCTACTCGCCGGTGCCCGCCGGCGTCGACCCGCGGCACGCGGCGTTCGGCACCGTCGGATCGATCGCCATGCAGGGCGTCCGCCGCGGCGAGCCGCAGATCGGCGACGTCGCCCTGGTCATCGGCCTCGGCCTGATCGGCCAGCTGGTCGTGCAGCTGCTGGCGTCGTCCGGCGTGCGCGTGGTCGGCGTGGACCCGGACCCGGAGCGCTGCAAGCTCGCCGAGAGCCTCGGCGCGCTCACCTGTGCGCACCCGGCGTCCGGCATCGTGGACACGGCGGTGGACGAGCTGACCCACGGCGCGGGCGTCGACCAGACGTACCTCGCGGCGGGCGGCAACACGAACGACCCGGTGGAGCTGGCCGCGAAGCTGTCGCGCGACCGCGGCCGCGTGATCGACATCGGCAAATGCAAGCTCGACCTGCCGTGGAACGCCTACTACGAGAAGGAACTCGACGTCCGGTTCTCGCGGTCGTACGGGCCGGGCCGCTACGACCCGTCCTACGAACTGGAGGGGCGTGACTACCCGATCGGCCAGGTCCGCTGGACCGAGCGCCGCAACCTCGAGTGCGTCCTCGACCTGATCGCGCGTGACCGGCTGGACGTCGAGCCGCTGATCACGCACGTCTCGAACTTCTCCGACGCCGTCTCGACGTACCAGTCGCTGAACGAGGGCGCGTTGAAGGCGGTGGCGGTGCTGTTCCGCTACCCGGACGGGGTCGCCCGGACGGAGCCGGTCGTGACGTCGGCGCGCGTCGGCATGGCATCGGCGCCGGCGGCTGCGTTGCCGGCCGGCCAGCCGGTGCGCCTGGGCTTCATCGGGGCGGGCAACTACGCGTCGTCGATGCTGCTGCCGCACCTGGTCGAGCGCCCGGACGTGCAGCTCAAGCACGTCGCGACGACGTCCGCGCTGTCGGGCGCCAACGCCCGCCGCAAGTTCGGCTTCGCGGCGGCGTCGACGGACATCGACGACGTCCTCGGCGACTCGTCGATCGACGCGGTGTTCGTCGTGACCCGGCACAGCTCGCACGCGGAGCTGACCCGCCAGGCGCTGCTGGCGGGCAAGACGGTGTTCGTCGAGAAGCCGCTGGCGCTGTCTCCCGAAGAGTTGCAGAAGGTCCTCGACGCGATCGAGGAGTCCGGCAACGACCGCCTCCAGGTGGGCTTCAACCGCCGGTTCGCCCCGCTGCTGCACGAGGCCCGCGACCAGTTCGGCCCGCGCGTCGGCCCGGCGAGCGTCCGCTACCTGGTGAACGCGGGCCGCCTCGACCACGGCAGCTGGTACAACCAGACGGATTCGGAAGGATCCCGCTTCGCCGGCGAGGGCGGCCACTTCATCGACACGGTGAGCTGGCTCCTCGACGCCGACCCGGTCTCGGTGTACGCCACGGGAGACCTCCAGGTGACCCTCGGCTACGCGGACGGCTCGACGGCGGTGATCACGTACGCCGAGACGGGCTCGTCGGGCTTCCCGAAGGAGACCCTGGACCTGGTCGCGGACGGCAAGGTCCTGAAGTTCGACGACTTCGTGCGAGCGTCGGTGTACTCGCGCAAGAAGTGGGCCAGTTCCCGCATCCCGAAGGGTCGCGACAAGGGCCAGGCCGCGGAGGTCGAGGCGTTCCTGACGGCGGTCCGGACGGGCGCGCCGATGCCGATCTCGATCGCCTCGCTGGCGGCAACGACCCTGGCGACGCTGGCCGCCCAGACGAGCGCGGCGAACGCGGCACCGGTGCGGATCGAGCTGCCGCAGAAGACGGGCGCCCCGGCATGACGAGCGACGCCCTGATCCGGGATGTGGCGCGGTCGACCAGGTCGGATGTCGCCTCGGGCCGGACCGTGGCCCTGCCCGAGGCAGGTGTCCGCCCGTGATGGGGCCTGGCTGGTACCTGCGCCGGCTCTCGCGGATGGGGCCGGCGGAGGTCGTCGGCCGTGCGCGGCATGCCGTTGTCCAGCGGCAGTGGCGGTCCGCGCTGCCCACTCCGCCGGACTGGCCGTCGCACCCGCGCTTCACCGCGACGCTGCCCGCCGGGGTGCTCGGCAAGGTGTCCGGCGAAGCCGTCGCGCGACTGGTGGCCACCGCCGACGAGCTGATGGCGGGCCGCGCGGAGTACTTCGGCGTCGAACGGACGGATTTCAAGGCACCCGACTGGTTCCTCGACCCCAAGACCGGGCGTCGCGCGCCCTCGGACGTGTACGCGTTCGATGTGCCGTACCGGTCGGAAGACACGGTCGGCGACATCAAGCAGATCTGGGAACCGTCGCGGCACCAGCACCTCACCGTGTTGGCCGCGGCGTACGCCCTGACCGGGTCCTCCGCCTACGCCGAGCGCGCGGCGGAGCACCTGCGTTCGTGGTGGGCCGCCAACCCGCCGTTGCGCGGGCCGCACTGGGTGAGCGGGATCGAGCTGGGCATCCGGCTGCTGTCGTGGGTGTGGACGCGCCGGCTGCTCGACGGCTGGCCGGGCGCGGCGGAGCTGTTCGAGCAGAACCCGGACTTCCAGCTCCAGCTGTGGCACCACCAGAACTGGCTCGCGACCCTGCGCAGCCACGGTTCGTCGGCGAACAACCACGTCATCGCCGAGGACGCCGGGCTGCTGGCCGCCGCCTGCGCGTTCGGCTGGTTCCCGGAGTCGGCGAGCTGGCGAACCGCGGCGATGCGCTCGCTGGACGTCCAGCTGGGGCGCAACACCTTCGCGTCCGGCCTCAACGCGGAACTGGCCTCCGAGTACCACGGCCTGGTGCTGGAACTCGGCCTGGCGGCGGCGGTCGAGGCCGACGCCGCCGGCACGCCGGTGCCGGATTCGACCTGGGACGTCCTGCTCCGGATGACCGATGCCTTGGCGTCCATTGTGGACACCAAGCTGCGCCCGCCCCGCCAGGGCGACGCCGACGACGGCTTCGGCTTGATCGTCGACGGCACGGCGACCGACCGCTGGGCGTCGCTGCTGGCTTCCGGCGAGGCGTTGTTCGGCCGTCTCGATTGGTGGCCTGCGGTCCCCGGCGACGACGTCCGCACGGCGCTGCTCGCCTCTCTCGCTTCGCGCACTCCGCGCGCTTCGGGCGTCCGCCCGGGCAAGCGTCCGGCGCACCTGCGGGACGCGGGCATGACGATCCTGCGCTCGGGCCCGGTGTGGGTCCGCTGCGACGGAGGTCCCCACGGGTTCCTGTCGATCGCGGCCCACGCCCACGCCGACGCGCTGTCGCTGGAAGTCCGCCACGACGGTGTCGACGTGCTCGCCGACCCGGGCACGTTCTGCTACCACGGCGAGCCGCAGTGGCGGTCGTACTTCCGGTCGACGCTCGGCCACAACACGCTCGAGCTGGCCGGCCGCAACCAGTCGGTGTCGGGCGGGCCGTTCCTGTGGACCCGCCACGCGGTGACGAAGGTCCTCGACGTCCAAACCCCGGACGACGGGCCCTCCCGCTGGTCGGCCGCCCACGACGGCTACGCCCCGGCGCTCCACCGGCGCACGGTCGAGCTGGACGGCGACGTGCTCAAGATCGACGACGAGGTGCTGGGCGAGGGTGCCCCCGGACCCGCGCGGCTGGCGTTCCACTTCGGGCCGTCGGTGACGGTCATGCTCGACGGCACCACCGCTCGCCTCCGCTGGACGGCGGAGGACGCGAGGGCGTCCGATGCCGCCGCCGATCCGCTGGTCGGGCGGGTCTCCGGTTCCCTCGGCGGTGCCGTGCGCACCGCCGTGATGGAGTTGCCGACCGAACTTGCGTGGACCGTGCACCGGGGTGATGCCGAGCCGCCGCTCGGGTGGTACTCCGCGGGGTTCGGACGCAAGGAACCCGCCACCACCCTCGTCGGCTCCGGGTCGCCCGGACACCTCACCACCCTGCTCCGCTTCAGTTAGGACCCGCCCGTGACAGCCCGCCGCTTCCGACTCCGCCGTGCCGCTCCGCTGCTCGGTGTCCTGCTCACGGTCGCGGCGTGCTCGGGCGGGCCGGACACCGACGGCGGCCCGGCCCAGGCCACCGCGGCTCCCAGCGGGTCGGTCGCCGCGGTGTGCGACAAGCAGCCGGCCGGCCCCGCGGCCGCCCCGGCCGGGGCCGTTGTCGTCGACCCCGCCGTGCCGGGGGACCTGGCGGCGAAGACCCGCTCGGCCGGCTCCGGCACGACGTTCTGGCTCAAGCCCGGCAAGCACATCCTCGGCGACGACAAGTACGACCAGGTGTCGCCCAAGGACGGGGACGTCTACCTCGGCGCCCCCGGCGCTGTGCTCGACGGCCGGAAGATCAACCAGTACGCCTTCACCGGGCACGCCACCAACGTCAAGATCAACTACCTGACCGTGCAGGGCTTCGTCGCTCCGCACGACGAAGGCGTCGTCAACCACGACTCCGGCGACGGCTGGGTGATCGAGCACTCGACCATCCAGGACAACGACGGCGCCGGGCTCATGGCGGGTGCGCGCCAGCAGGTGCGCGGCAACTGCCTGCGCCGCAACGGCCAGTACGGAATGAACGCCTACTCCGGCGGCACGCCGCTCACCGCGCTGGTCGTCGAGGGCAATGAGATCGCCAGCAACAACACCGGCGACTGGGAAGCGAAGATCGAAGGCTGCGGCTGCAGCGGCGGGGTCAAGTTCTGGGACGTCAACGGCGCCGACGTGCGCGGCAACTGGGTGCACGACAACCACGGCACCGGGCTGTGGGCCGACACGAACAACAACGACTTCCTGATCGAGGGCAACCTCATCGAGAACAACGACAGCGCCGCGCTGATCTACGAGATCAGCTACAACGCCGTCATCCGGGACAACACGATCCGCAAGAACAACTGGGCCGACGGCCGCCGGTACGCCGACAAGAGCGACAACTTCCCGACGTCGGCGATCTACATCTCCGAGTCCGGCGGCGAGCCGCGGATCAAGGCACGCACCGCGAAGATCGAGATCTCCCGCAACTACCTGGAGAACAACTGGTCCGGGATCACGCTGTGGGAGAACGCCGACCGGTTCTGCAACAGCCCGGCCAACACCTCCTCGGGCGACTGCACCAAGCTGGTGCCGGCGGTCAAGCAGTGCGCGGCCCCGGCGATCACCAGCGGCGCGCTGCTGGCCGACTGCCGCTGGAAGACCCAGCACGTCGACATCCACGACAACAAGTTCGTCCTCGACCAGGCGGTCGTGGGCTGCCAGGCCTCGTGCGGCCGGATGGGCCTGCTGTCGAACTTCGGCAGCTACCCGGACTGGTCGCCGTATCGCGGCGACGACGTCCAGGAAGCGATCACGTTCAAGCAGGACAACCGCTGGCACGACAACAGCTACGCCGGCCCGTGGACGTTCATCGCCTACTCCGCCGACCGCGTCCTCGAGATCGGCGAGTGGGAGGGTGCGCCGTACTCGCAGGACAGCGGGAGCACCTTCACCGCGCAGGGCGGAGGCTGACATGACCGCGCACACCGGACTGTCCGGCCTCCGTGGCGACACCGCGCCCGAACCCGCGTCCTCGACGCCGAAGTGGGCGGGCCTCGCGTGGGCGTTGCTGATCCTCAACACGCTCGGCTCGACCGGCGCCAAGACGGTCCTCCCGCTGCCGCGGTCGGTCAGCCAGCTGGTCACCATGGGCTCGCTGATGACGGCCTTCGTGATCGCGCTGGCCCTGAACAAGCACCTGCGGATCCGCCCGAGCGCGTACCTGACGCTGCTGACGGCCCTGCTGGGCGCCAGCATCCTCTCCAGCGCCGACCTGCAGGAGGGCTTCGGCGCGCTGTTCCGGTGCTTCCGGCTCACCGTGTTCGTCTCCACGCTCTGGTTGCTGACCCGCTGGTGGGACGGCGGGTTCAGCTTCGTCCGGTACCACATCCGCACGTACGCGGTCGTGCTCGCGTCGGTGGCGATCGGCCTGGTGATCTCGCCCGGCAACGCGATGCCGGAGGAGTACGGCGGCCGGCTTTCGGGCGCGGTCTGGCCGCTGACCCCGCCGCAGATCGGCCAGTACGCGGCGGTCATCTCCGGGCTCACGCTCCTCCTCTGGTTCGGGCGCCGCACAACCTGGCGCAGCGCGCTGATGATCGTGGTGCCGGTGCTGGGCCTGCTGATGCTCACCCACACCCGCACGGCGACGCTCGGTCTCGTCGCCGGTCTCGCGGTGGCCTTCCTGTCGATGGTGCTGACCAGTGCCCGCGCGAGGAAGGTGTTCGCGTGGACGGTCGGCGTCGGCGGGGTGGCCGGCGTGGTGCTCGCGGGCGCGCTGCAGACGTGGTTCCTCCGCGGGCAGAGCGCGGACAACTTCTCCAGCCTGACCGGCCGCGCGAAGGTGTGGGACGCGCTGCTGGAGGCCCCGCGGACGACGGCCGAGTACATCTTCGGCGTCGGCCTGACCGACAAGTCCTACGACGGCCTCCCGATCGACAACAGCTGGCTCGCGATCTACCACGAGCAGGGTTTCGTCGGGATCGCGCTGGTGGCGGGCTTCCTCCTCACCTTGGTCGTGGTGGCCGTGCTGCGGCCACCGTCGCTGGCTCGCGCATGCGCGATCTTCCTGATCACCTATTGCATTTCGGCCTCCTACACCGAAGCGGGTCTCGGCGACGCGTCGCCGTACTTGCTGCACTTGGCGGTCGCCGCGTCGCTGCTGGTCCGCGGGGTGCCGCAGTCCGACGAACAAGCATTCATCCCGGCGAAGGGGGCAGACGTGCGAGGTGCAGGCGCGTGAAGGTGCTCGTGGTGCACAACCGGTACCGCTCCGAGCAGCCGAGCGGGGAGAACAACGTCGTCGACGCCGAGGTGACGCTGCTCGCCGAGGGCGGGCACCAGGTGTCGCTGTTCGAACGCCGCAGCGACGACATCGCGGCGATGCCGTTGCCCCGCAAGGCCGCGGTGCCGCTGATGGTGCCGTGGAACCCGGCCGTGCGGAAGGAGCTCGCCGCCCGGCTGCGGGCCTCGCGCCCGGACGTCGTGCACATCCACAACACGTTCCCGCTGCTGTCGCCGTCGGTGGTCGCCGCGTGCGCGGACGCGGGGGTGCCCGCGGTCGCGACGCTGCACAACTACACGATGGTCTGCCCACCCGGCACGCTCCACCGCGACGGCCGCATCTGCACCGAGTGCGTCGGCGGCTCACCGCTGCCGGCGGTCAAGCACGGCTGCTACCGCGGTTCGACCGCGGCCACGCTCCCGATGGCGGCGAGCATGGTCGCGAACCGGCGCCGGTGGTGGACGGGCATCTCCCGGTTCTTCTGCATTTCGGCGGCTCAACGTGACCTCCTGGTGTCGGCCGGGATGCCCGGCGAGCGGATGGCGGTGAAGCACAACTTCGTCACCGACCCCGGCGTCCGCCGCACCGGCGCCGGCCAGCACGTGCTGTTCCTCGGCCGCGTCACCGAGGAAAAGGGGGTCGGCCTGTTGATACGGGCCTGGGAGCGTCTCGACGGCGCCCTCGGTGTCCCGCTGGTCATCGCAGGCACCGGCCCGATGCAGGACGAGGTCGCGGCCTGGGCGGCCGGCCGCCCCGACGTCTCCTACGTCGGCCTCCAGAACAAGGCGGAATGCCGTGCCCTGACCGCCGACGCGGCCGCGGTGGTCGCGCCCTCGACGTGGCTGGAGGCCTTCGGCCTGGTCGTGGTCGAGGCGATGGCCGCCGGCGTGCCGACGGTCGCCGCCGCGCACGGGGCGTTTCCCGAGCTGGTCGACGACGGCGTGACCGGCCTCCTGCACGCCCCGAACGACGCAGCCTCCCTCGCAGACCGCCTGCGCGCCGTCGCCGGCGACCGCAACGCAGACATGGGCGACGCGGCCCGCGTCCGGTACGAGAAGGACTTCACGCCCGCGGTCGGGCTCGACCGCTTGATCGCCGGGTACGAGGCGGCGATCGAGGCGTGAGGCAGCTGGTCCGGACGGCGCCCGCGGCCCTGCCGGCCGTGCTGCGCACCCCGCTGGCGATGACGGCTGCCTTGGCGACGGCGGTGCTCGTCGCGCTCGGCATCCTGCACTTCCACGACTCCGGCCTGACCGGCATCGACGCGGCCGTTCTGCCGTCGCTCTACCCGGTCCAGCCGCCGTGGCGGTACGTCGCCCTGGCCGTCGACTTCGGGGGCGAGCCGGTGGGATCGGTGATCCTGATCGGTCTCCTTTCGGTGGTGTGCTGGCTGGTCCGCCGGGTCCGGACGGCCGTGCTGACGGTGGTGGGTGTCGTGGTCACGGTGGCGGTGACGACGGTGCTGAAGCCGGTGGTCGGCCGCACCATCCACGGCGAGTTCCTGTCGTACCCGAGCGGGCACACGGCCTTGGCGACGGCACTCGCGCTCGTCATAGCGCTGTTGCTCACCGAGCGACTGGGACTGGGGCGCGCGGCCGGGCTCGCGCTTGTGCTGGGCCTGGCGCTGGTGGCCGGCCTGGTGATGGGGTGGGCCGAGGTCGCGTTGGGCGCGCACTACCCCACGGACGCCCTCGGGGGGTTCTGCGCCGCGCTGGCCGCGGTCCCGGCGACGGCTTGGGTGCTGGACCGGGTGGCCAACCGGCTCTGAGAACAAGGCCGGCTGCTCCTTTGACGCGCGCTGAGGACGTGCGCTCGCGGGGAGGCTGATCCGGGGAACAGCGAGTGGTGTTCACCGTGCTGGTAAGGGTGGGCTGAGGAATTCGTCCACTGTGGACGCGGTGTTCGGCCGAGGCGGTCATGTCTCCGACGGTACCGAACAGGCGTGCGAACGCCAGTCGCTGAAACGGGTGAACCGACGCGTCCGAAATTCTCCGCTCGCGACTTTTCCCTTGTGGCACAGGGGAAAAGTCGGTCCGCGGCGCAAGGCGTTGTGGAAATTGTCGGACCCGGTCGGCAAGCTCGTGATCAGCAGCCGGCGGGCCCACCGCCGAACGAAGAGCACCCGTCCTGCGAGTAGGGCTTTGCCTGCCAGCCCGCAGCGTCGACCGTCCTGGAGGTGTCATGTGCCACGAAAGTCCACGGCCCGGAGTACACATTGTCGTGCCACCGGTTGGCCTGCCGGAAGGTGATGGCCTCTTCGATCACCGTTCCCTTGTAGGGCGACCAGTCCGGGAATGTCCCGAAGTTCGACAACAGGGCCATCCGCCCGCACAGGCTCGTGCAGCCGACGCGGCCGGCGTCGAACTCGAAGGTGTTGCCGTGGATCTCCACCCGCTGCGTCTTCCAGCGGCAGTCGTCGTAGGCCGGGGCCTTCTCGATCGTGCCCGCGGCGCACGAAGGCTTTCCCGCCGGCTTGGTGCAGTAGCCCGTGGACGTGTTCGCCGGGCTGTTGCAGAAGCGGTCGGCGTTCTCCCACAACGTGATCCCGGCCCAGTTGTCCTCGAACGTGTTGCCGCTGATGTCGACGGCGGACGTCCGGGCCGGCACGCGTGGATCGCCGCCCGATTCCGACAGGTACACCGTCGCCACCGGGAAGTTGTCGCCGCGCGCCGCGAACGCGCGGCCCTGCACCAGGGTGTTGCGGCGGAACGTGTTGCCGCGCAGCACCAGGTTGTAGCTGGTCTCGTAGAACAGCGCCTCGGCGTCGTTGGCCTCGAACAAGTTGTCCTCGACGAGGAAGTCGTTGTTGTTCGTGTCCGCCCACAGCCCGGCGCCGTGGTTGCCGTGGACCCAGTTGCCGCGGATGTCGGCGCCGTTCACGGCCCAGAACTTGGCGCCGCCGCTGCAGCCGCAGCCCGGCACCTTGGCCTCCCAGTCGCCGGTGTTGTTGCCGGTGATCTCGTTGCCCTCCAGCACGAGCCCGGTGATGCCGTCGCCCGCCTGGTAGGCGTTGAGCCCGTACTGGCCGTTGTTGCGCAGGCAGCTGTGCCGCACGACCTGCCCGGCGCCGGCCATCAGCCCCGCGCCCGCGTTGGCCTCGATGGTGGTGTTCTCGATGAGCCAGCCGTCGCCGGAGTCGTGGTTGACCACGCCCTGGTCCTGCAGCGCGGCGAACCCGCGGATGGTGAGGCTGCGGAGCTGGACGTCGCGGGCCCGCTGGGTGAAGGCCGCCCGGTTGACGCCGCGGCCGTCCACGACCGCGCCCGGTGCGCCGAGGTACACGTCGCCGTCCTTGGGAGCGACCTGGCCGAACTCGTCCTTGCCGAGCGTGTGGGTGCCGGGCCGGAGCCAGAACGTCGTGCCCGCCGGGTGCGCCGCCGTCTTGGCCGCGAGGTCACCGTCGACGGCCGGGTCGACGGGAACGGCTCCGGAGGGTGGCCGGCCGTACTCGGCGGGTTGGTGGTCGCACACTGGCTGCGGTCCGTCGGCGGCTCCCGCGATCGCCGGGCACGCCACGGCGATCAGGAGCGAGCAAGCAGCGACGAAAACCGCACGAGATCTGCCCATGGCAGGAAGTTACGCACGAACGGGCCGGAAAACAGTCACCCTCAAGTGTCCTCATCGGACCCAACGGGTGAATCCGGCCCGTCCGTGCGGGAATCAGGCGAACTTGCGGAACACGGGCTGCACCGGGCGCCCGCCCATCCACGGCGCCGGGTCGTTCGCGTCGAGGGCCTTCCGGTACACCGTGCAGGCCTGGGCGACGACGTCGATGGTCTTGTCGATGTCGGCTTCGGTGAGCGCGGCGCTGACCACGAAGGACGGTCCGAGCACGCCGCCGCCGATCAGCTCGCGCAGGAACAGCGTCCGGTACGGCTGGGACGGCTTGCCCTGCTCGTCGAGCGTGCCGAAGACCAGGTTGCTGGCCCGGCCGCGGACGACCACGTGGTCCTCGACGCCGATGCCGGCCGCCACCTCGCGGACGCCGGCGGCGAGCCGGTCGCCGAGGGCGTGCAGGCGGCCGATGACGTCTTCGTCGCGGTAGACGTCCATGACCGCCATCGCGGCGGCCAGCGAGTGGGTCTCCGCGCCGTGCGTGGTGGAGAGCAGGAACACCCGCTCCTGGTCGGTGCGCAGGCCGCCGATCTCCATCAGCTCCCGCTTGCCCGCCAGCGCCGACACCGCGAAGCCGTTGCCGAGGGCCTTGCCGAACGTCGAGAGGTCGGGCGTGACGCCGTAGAGGCCCTGCGCGCCCTGGGCGGACCACCGGAAGCCGGTGATCATCTCGTCGAAGATCAGGACGACGCCGTGCCGGGTGGTGAGTTCGCGCAGGCCCTGCAGGTACCCCGGCGGCGGTTCGACTGCCGCGGCCGCCTCCAGGATCATGCACGCGATCTCGCCCTCGTGGCGCTGCAGCAGGTCCTCCGCGGCCTGCAGGTCGCCGTACGGGAAGGACACCACCGCTTCCGTCGTCTCGTCCGGGATGCCCGCGTTCATCGGCGTGGTGCCGATGAACCAGTCGTCGGTGGAGAAGAAGGCGTGGTCGGCGCACTTGGCGACGAGCTTGCGGCCGGTGGCCGCGCGGGCCAGCCGGACCGCCGCGGTCGTCGCGTCCGAGCCGTTCTTGGTGAACTTCACCATGTCGGCCGTCGGCACGTTCTCGAGGAACCGCTCGGCGGCCACGGCCTCGATGATCGACGGCCGGATGAAGTTGCTGCCCTTCTCCAGCTCGCCGCGCACCGCTTCGATCACCCGCGGGTGGGCGTGGCCCAGGCTGACCGCTCTCAGCCCGGCGCCGTACTCGATGTAGGAGTTGCCGTCGACGTCCCAGACGTGACCGCCGCGGCCGTGCGAGATGACCGGGGCCATCCCTTCGGGATACTGGTCCGAGCCCTTGGCGTAAGTGTGCGCACCGCCCGGGATGACCCGGTGCAGCCGCTCGTTCGCCGACGTGGAGCGGGGCAGGTTCGTTCCCATGTCGTGGTTCACCTCGTTGGTTTCAACGCCTCTCCGAGAGAGGGCGCCCGTTCATCCCGGTCACTGACCATTGTGACCGACAGTGGCCACGAAATGTCCAATTCAGGGTCTTTGTACGAAATCGTAATGTCCTCTTCAGGATCGTGCGCCCGATCGATACGGTACGAAACGTCAGAGGGATCGGTGAGTGACTGGAATCCGTGCGCGCAGCCCGCGGGGATGTACAAAGAAACCTGGGTATCACCGGAGAGTTCGAAGGTTTTCACATTCCGGAACGTCGGCGAATCCGGTCGGAGATCCACGACGACGTCGAAGATGGCGCCGTGTGAACACCGCACCAGCTTCGCCTCGCCGGCCCCACCACGCAGGTGCATTCCGCGGACCACGCCCTTGCGCGAACGGGAAAGACTGTCCTGGACGAAGCCGTCCGGGTCGATTCCCACCGACGCGACGACGTCGCGGTCGAACGTCCGGCTGAAGAAGCCGCGCTGGTCCGCGTGCGGGGTGGGTTCGAACAGGTACGCACCGTCGATCTCGGGCACCGGAATCGCCTTCATCGCGCACCCCCGAAGAGGGCCGCCGAAAGGGCGGCGAACTGGTCCTTGAGCCGCTGGGCGTTCATCTCGTTCCGTTCCTGGAGCGTCTGGCGCAGTTCGGCCGAGCGGTTCTCGAGTTCGGTGAACTGCTCGACGAGCCGGTCGAAGGCGACGGTCTTCGCCCGCTGGGTGAAGCCGTCGAGGCCCATCTCCGCCATGAGGACGTCGTTCTTCGGTGCGTAGCCGATCGCCACGGTCGGTTTCGCGACCTTCAGGGCGCAGAGCACGTTGTGGTAGCGCGTGGCCACCACGCTGTCCACTGCGGCCATCTCGTGCATCAGCTCGTCCAGGGTCTCCGCCGGAGCCGCCGTCACCAGCGGGGAAGCGGTCTTCTCGATGATCTCGTCGACGACCTGCCGGTCGATCTGATCACCGATGAACAGCCGGACGGGTCTGCCCTGGTCAACGAGCCAGGCGACGAAACGGTTCATCGTGTCCACGTAGTGGCGGTAGATGCGGTCGGCCTCGGCGCGGTCGTCGTTGCCGCCGTAGTAGGCCATCACCCCGACGCCGACGGTGCCCGGCTTGCCGCCGGCGGCCGGGGTGGGGAGGGAGAACGCGAGGTCGGGGTAGACCTGGTCGGCACTCGTGTCGACGCCCATGGCGCGCATGGCGTCGCGGGAGATGTCGTCGCGGTAGGAGCGGTACGCGGCCAGCCGGCCGGACCAGCGGACCAGCGTCCGGGTCGCCCGCGCGCCGATGTGGTTCGCGCCCACGCAGACGAGGGCCACCTTGGTGCCGAAGAGGCGCCCGGTGGCGGAGAGGAGGAAGAGCGAATACGGGAAACCCCACGGACGCAGCGGAAGCGTCGCTTCGAGGACACCCATGCCGGGCACGATGACGACGTCCTGCTTGCGGACCCAGGCGGCCGTGCGGCCGATGTCGACCAGCTTGCCGAGTCCCTTGAGGACGATCGACCGGAGGCCGGACGCCGTCTCGTACTCGGCCTGGTTCCAGTGCAGCGGCGTGGTGTCGACGCCGTACCGCGCGCGGACGATGTCCGGGCCGCCCACCAGGCCGGTCAGGACCGCGTCCGGGTACTCGGCGCGCAGGTAGCCGAGCACGGCTTCGAGGGAACCGTCGTTGCCGAGGTTCCCCGAGCCGAGCAGGCCGAACACGCCGACGCGGGGCGGACGCTTCACGCGAGCCTGCCTTCCCGGCCGGCCACGATCTCGTTGACCGTGGCGACGTCCGAGGCGGTCGGCGCGCGGTCCTCGACGCGCTCGCCGTGGCCGGAGCGGGCCCGGTTGGTCAACCAGGCGCCGAGGTGGCCGAAGCACTCGCGCTTGTCGGCCGCCGAGATCGGCGCGCGGCGGATCAGGTCCGCGAACCCGTACACGTACTCGCCGAGCAGGCGGACGGTGGGATTCCGGAGCCGGTTCGCGCGCCGCGGGTCCAGATTCGCGCACCGGCTCCGGATGGTCGGGTTGGCCCGTTCCGCGCGGCCGGGGTGGTCGCGGCGGAAGTAGAGCAGCTCGGGCACCTGGTGGAACGGGCCGTGCAGGGCCATCTCGGCCGAGTACGTCCGGTCGGCGTGGTGGTAGCTGTCGAGCGGCTTGACGCGGCGGAGGACGTCGGCGCGGATGACGCCGTAGAAGTCGTCGCCGCCCGGCTCGAACAGGATGCTGCGGAAGCGGTCCGGCGCGTGCGGGGACGCCGTGTTCAGCGTGTACTGCAGCGGCTGGACGATGCGGCCGTCGCCGTCGATGATCGCCTGGTCGCAGTGGGCCAGGATGATGTCCGGGCGCTCGTCGAGGGCCTCGATGCACCGCTTGAGCAGGTCGCGGGCATACAGGTCGTCGTGGGAGACCCACTTGAAGAGCTCGGTGCGGGAGACGTCGAACACGAAGTTGTGGTTCGGTGTCGCGCCGATGTTCTTCGGCTGGCGGACGTAGCGGATCCGCGAGTCCTTCTCGGCGTAGCGGCGGCAGATCTCGTCGGTGCCGTCGGTGGAGGCGTTGTCCGAGATGATCAGCTCGAAGTCTTCGTAGGTCTGGCCGAGCAGGGCGTCCAGCGACTCGGCGAGGTACTCCCCGCCGTTGTACACCGGGAGGCCGAGGCTCAGCCGCGGGACGGTGGTCATGGAGTCCTCATTCCTTGATCGGCTCTTTGATCGGCTCGAACACCACGGTGGGCTCGTCGGCGCCCGGCGGCACGTACTCGCGCAGCCCGGCCCGCAGCTGGAACCACCAGACGACGGATCCGCTGAGGGTGGCCGTCGCGACGCCCCACGCGGACCCGGACGCGCCGCCGAGGAACGCGCCGGCGATGCCGAAGGTGACGTAGAACAGGGACGCGACCAGCTGCGAGCGCAGGCTCCGCTTGGCCGCGCCGAGGGCGCGCAGGCCGGCGGCCGCGCCCGTGGCGAAGCTCGCGCCGACGACGGCGAGGGTCACCGGGAGGATCAGCGGGGACGACGAGTCCCAGACCGAGCCCATCACCCAGCGGCCGGCGCTGTCGGGCACGAGGAGGAGCAGGCCGAGGCCCCAGCACAGGGCGGCGCCCGCTTGGCCGCCGCCGAGGATCATGCAGAAGTGCTTCAGCCGGTGCGGCGCCCGCTGAAGCACCCGCGCGCCCTCGGCGACGGTGACCAGGGACAGCCCCATGAGCAGGGCCAGGAACGGGCCGAGGAGCTGCTCGGCGCCGCGGACCGCGCCGACGGCCGTGATCCCGGCGATGGCGCCGAGGCCGTACGCGCGCAGCTGCGACGCACCGCTGTTGCTGACGTTCTCGACGAGGTACCGGACGCTGAGGTCGCGCTGCGTCCGGAGCCAGCCGAGCATCTCGCGCGGGTGCGGGAGAATCCTCGTCTGGAACCCGCCGTACAGGGCCGCGACCGCACCGGACAGGCCCCAGGCCAGCACGAACGCGACCACCGTGTGGATCTGGGCGGCGACGTAGAGCGCCGGGATCAGGGCGACGCCCCACACGCAGTCGTTGACGAACGCTTTCTTGCCCGCGCCGCGGGCGAAGAACGCGAAGCGCCAGGCGTCCTGCAGGAGCAGGCCAGGCAGGACCACGGCGAGGGCGACGAACGCGTTGCCGAGCGGGCCGCCCGCGGCCAGGCCGGCCACGAGACTGACCAGGCCGGTCGCGCAGCCGACGCCGATCGCGGTGCCGGACGCGCTCGCCACCCCGACCCGCCACCGGTCCTCGGGGACGGCGCTGAAGCGCACCATCAGGGGGTCGGTGGCCAGGCCGCGGGAGACGTTGAGCACCACGCCGTAGGTGACCCAGGCGAGGCTGAAGATGCCGAACGCGAACGTGCCGAGCGAGCGGGCCACGTACAGCCCGACGGCGAAGTTGGTCAGGCTGGACACGGCCTGGTCGCCGAGGCCCCAGCTCAGCCGTCCGGCCATCGCGCGAACCGCGCCCGACCGGAAGATCGAGCGCGGGGTGCGGCGATGGTTGGCCACGTCGCTCACTCCTTGACCAGGCCGGCGTCGTGGAGCGCCCGGGCCGCGACGTCGACGATGTCGAAGGGCAGGCCGGCGCGCTCGGCGATGTCGAGCAGGCTGTGCGAACCGTCGGAGAGGTTGAGCACCCACAGCATCGCCATCTGGGCCTGCTTGGCGTCGCTGCGGCCGCCGAGCGAGTCGTACAGCCCGCGCTTGCCGAGCTGCGGCTCGCCGTACGGGCTCAGATTCACGTACCGGCGGTTGCGGTCCAGGACGCCGAAGGCGTCGAGAAGCGCGCCGAGCGTGTCCTCCATCGCCGCGGGCGACACGAAGCTCGGGTTGTCGGCCGAGGTGTGGTACTCCGGGTAGCCCGCGTACGGCGTGCGCGTCAGGGAGCCGACGCCGAGGTTGAAGCCCGGTGAGCAGAACTGGCGCTCGTCGTAGCCGTACGGCGAGAAGTCGACGACCCGGTGCTCCCGCGACCGCAGGACGTACTGCATGACGCGGTCGATCTCGGCGTCGTCGCGGCGGGACTTCTTGTACGTCAGCGATCCCGGGTCGCCCGCGCACGCCAGCACGAGGCCGTGACGGACCTTGTCGATCCGGGAAGCGTTGCGCGCCAGCCAGGTGATCGAGCCGATCGTGCCCGGCATGAACAGGAACCGGTAGGTGTAGTGGGGCTGGGCGAGCGCCAGCTGCTGGGCCAGCGAGATGGCCACCGCGATGCCGGCGAGGTTGTCGTTCGCCAGCGACGGGTGGCACACGTGGCAGGACACGATGACCTCGTCGGTGACGCGGCCGGGCACGACGTGCTCGGCGTAGGTCAGCGAACCATCGGCCAGCGTCGAGTCGATGACGACGTCGTACTCGCCGTCGGGGAGCGCGTCGAGCTTCTCCTGCGCGAGGCAGAATCCCCAGGCCGGGGCGTAGTAGCTGGTCCGGTAGGGCACCCACGACGGCTGGTCGGGCAGCGTGTGCAGGTGCTCCCGCAGCTCGCTCAGCGGCATCCGCCGGGACACCGGGACGCTGTACCCGACGACGTGCAGGTTCAGCTCCTGGAAGTCGATCACGCGCTCGCCCGAAGGCGCGGCGACGTAGGCGTCCCGGATGTTCCACTCCTGCGGGATCGTCCAGTCCAGCACCGCGGTGCCGGTCGGGACCTCGTGCCGCTCCAGGGCGATGTGCTCGCCGATGATGTCCAGGGTCTGCCGCACGCCGTCGCCGGTGATGCTGCGGCAGATCGGGTACAGCCGCTCGACCAGCGCGTACAGTTCCGCCCCGGTCCGCAGCTGCGGGCCCGCCACTACTTCCGCCGCAGGGTGGTGTCGACGCGGCCGGCTTCGCCCTCGCTCTTCAGCCAGGCCAGCCGGGTGAACAGCTGCTGGAACGACTCGCGGGTCAGCCCGAACTTGCGGTAGGCCTCGATGAGCTCGACGGCGCCGTCCTTGACCGACCAGTCGCAGGCGAAGCCCGGGATCGCCGCGCGGAAGCGCGAGAAGTCGACCCGGTAGGAGCGCGGGTCGGCGCCGGCCTCGCCGGTGATGTTCAGCGTCGAGCCCGGCACGGCCTCGACGACCTCCTGGGCGATCTCGGCGACCGTGACGTTGTTCTCCTCGGTGCCGATGTTGAACGCCTTGTTGTGCACGGCCTCCTTCGGTGCCGTCAGGGCCGCCGTGAACGCGCGGGCGATGTCCTGGGCGTGCACCAGCGGGCGCCACGGCGTGCCGTCCGAGAGCACCAGCACCTCACCGGACAGGTGGGCGTGCGCGGTCAGGTTGTTCAGCACGATGTCGCCGCGCAGGCGGGGCGAGTAGCCGAACGCGGTCGCGTTGCGCATGTACACCGGCGTGAAGTCGTCGTCGGCGAGCTCGTGGACGTCGGCCTCGACGCGCACCTTCGACTCCGCGTACGGCGTCACCGGGCGCAGCGGGGCGTCCTCGTCGACGAGGTTGTCGCCGCCCGCGCCGTACACCGAGCAGGTCGACGCGTAGAGGTACCGCTTGACGCCCGCGTCCTTCGCCAGCTTCGCGAGCTTCACCGACGCGTGGTGGTTGATGTCGTAGGTCAGCTCCGGTGCGAGCGAGCCCAGCGGGTCGTTCGACAGCGCGGCCAGGTGGATGACCGCGTCGAACCCGGTGACGTGCTCAAGCGTGACGTCCCGCAGGTCGACGACGTGCCCGGCCGGGTCGGCGGGGGCGGGCCCGAGCAGGCAGTCCTCGAACAGCCCGGAGTCCAGGCCGGTGACTTCGTGGCCGGCGGCGGCGAGCACCGGGGCCATCACCGTCCCCAGGTAGCCCTTGTGCCCCGTCAGCAACACCCGCATCGGATTCAGCCCTTCAGATCGAGAGTGAGTTTCTTGACGAAAAACGCTTCGGCGTACTTCGCGGCGGCTTCGATCCCGCGGATCCGGGCCAGCCCGAGGAATGCCTCGCGGTCGTACCAGGGCCGGTGCCGCTGCGAGGCGTAGTGCGCCTGCAGCAGCCGGACCTTCTCTTCCGCGAGCTCGTCGGTCAGCGGCTGGTACACCGACGGGCGGCCGAGGTCGCCGTCCCACTTGACGATCTCGTAGCCGAGCGTCAGGTGGTCGCGGAACGCCGTCGGCACCAGCTTCGCCAGCCCGCGGTGGTCCTGGTGCGCGTCGTCGGTGCGCGGCGCCAGGATGACGTCCGGGTCGGTCCGCCGCCGCAGGTCTTCGAGGGCGTTCTTGGCCTCTTCCCAGTGGGCCGGGAAGCGCCCGTCCCGCAGCTTCAGCACCGTGACGTCGACGTCCGCGCCGGGGCAGAACGCCGCCAGCGCGGCCCGCTCCTCGTCCTCGCGGTCGGTGCCGCCGCCGGAGAGGACCAGGGCGTCGACCCGCAGGCCGGGCCGGGTGGAACACAGCGTCAGCAGCGTGCCGCCGGCGCCGATCGCGATGTCGTCGCAGTGCGCACCGAGGGCGACGACGCTGCCGAGCCGATCCGGTCGGAGCCCGATCACGCGGTGCTCGCGGCCGGGCGCTCCCACAGCGCCCAGGGACGGTCGCCGTGGCTGTAGGCGTAGTCCAGCGCCGCCCGCTCCTTGACCGTGTCGGTCGGCTTCCAGAACCCGCGGTACGGGTAGGCGAGCAGGCGGCCCTGCTTGGCCAGCTCGGCGCAGCCGTCGGCGACCAGGTCGCCGTTCTCGGGAATGTGGTCGAACACGTCCTGCCGCAGCACGAAGTAGCCGCCGTTCTCCCACAGCGGCATTTCGCTCACCGCGGTGATCGAGCCGACCATGCCGCCTTCGTCCATTTCGACGCAGTGGAACGACGACTGCGGCGGGACGACCATCATCGACGCGCCCGCGTCCGACTTCTCGAAGCGCTCGATCATCTCGGGCAGCGGCACGTCGGACAGGACGTCGGCGTAGTTCGCGAGGAACATCTCGTCGCCGTCGAGGTGTTCCCGCACCCGCCGCAGCCGCTCGCCGATCGGCGACTCGATCCCGGTCTGCACGAAGGTGATCGTCCAGTCCGCGATGTCGGTCGAGAGCAGCTCGGCCTTGCCGCCCCGGAGGACGAAATCGTTCGAAATCGTTTCCTCGTAGGACAGGAAGAAGTTCTTGATGTGCGCCGCGCCGTAGCCGAGGCACAGGATGAATTCGGTGTGGCCGAAATGCGCGTA
Source organism: Amycolatopsis sp. NPDC004772 (assembly GCF_053601215.1). NCBI lineage: Bacteria > Bacillati > Actinomycetota > Actinomycetes > Pseudonocardiales > Pseudonocardiaceae > Amycolatopsis > Amycolatopsis sp. NPDC004772. Next base: position 122,421 of record NZ_JBSGBK010000008.1, on the reverse strand, counting down.
GTACCGCATGACGTGCCAGATGAGCGGTCTCGGACCGACCATCGCCATCGGCTTCGGGACGTCGTCGGCCGCGCCGTTGCGCATCCGCATCCCGTAACCACCGCAGAAGAGGACGACCTTCACTTCACTGCACCTCGACGATTTCCAGGTGGGGGATCGGGAACACGAGCTTGCCGCCCCAGGACCCGATGTGGGAGAGCTGTTCGGTCAGTTCCTCCCGGAGGTTCCACGGGAGGACGAGCACGTAGTCCGGCCGGTCCGCGTCGATCCGCTCCGGGGGCAGCACCGGGATGCGCGTGCCCGGGGTGAACCGCCCGTGCTTGTACGGGTTGCGGTCGACCGTGTATTGCAGCAGGTCCGTCCGGATGCCGCAGTGGTTCAGCAGGGTGTTGCCCTTGCCCGGGGCGCCGTAGCCGACGACGGTCTTCCCGTCGTTGCGCGCCTCGATGAGGAACTTCAGCAGGTCCAGCCGCACGCGGGTGACGCGCTCGGCGAACTCGGTGTACCCGGACAGCTCGTGCAGCCCGGCGGCCTTTTCGCGCTCCAGCACGTCGGTCATCCGCTCGCTGGGCTCGCCCGCGACACCGTCGGGACGCGCCCACAGCCGGATCGACCCGCCGTGCGTCGGCAGCAGCTCGACGTCGACCACGGTCAGCCCGCCGGTCGCGAGGGCGCGGCGCGCGGATTCGACCGTGTAGTACTGGAAGTGCTCGTGGTAGATCGTGTCGTACTGGTTCTTTTCGATCAGCGTGAGCAGGTGCTGGACCTCGATGGAGACCCAGCCGTCGTCGGCGACGAGCGCCCGCAGGCCCTTCGTGAAGCCGAGGACGTCGGGGATGTGCGCGTAGACGTTGTTCGCGGCGACGAGGTCGGCCGGCCCGTGCTCCTCGCGCACCTTCAGGCCGGTTTCCTCGGAGAGGAAGGCCGTCAGGGTGGGCACGCCGGCGTCGCGCGCCGCCTGCCCGACGTTCACCGAAGGTTCCACGCCCAGACACCGGATCCCGTGCCCGACGACGTGCTGGAGCAGGTACCCGTCGTTGCTCGCCACCTCGACGACGAACGACTTCTCGCCGAGCCCGAGCCGCTCGACCGCGCCGTCGACGAACCGCTTCGCGTGCTCGACCCACGACGTCGAGAAGGACGAGAAGTACGCGTACTCGGTGAAGGTGTCGTCGGGGTCGATCAGCGGCGGGATCTGGGCGAGCCAGCAGTCGGTGCAGACCTTCAGGTGCAGCGGGAAGGTGGCTTCCGGTTCGTCGAGCTGCTCCGCCGGCAAAAATCGCTCACACGGGGGAGTCGCGCCGAGGTCGACGACACTGGCCGTGTTTGTCGAACCGCAGAGTCGACATGTGGTCATCTACCAGGCTCCTTGGCTCGCGGTCGCGATGTGCACCCAACACGTCGACCGGCGCCGGAAGGTCGTTACAGCGACGCGGGAGCCGCTGGTGGACCGATTCGGAACCGCAACCTGAACGGCCGGACTGTGGCCGGAATCACGAACCGTGCCCGGCCGAACCCGTAACGTCCACAGTGGACGTGCTCCTAGGCTGGCCGGATGACATCGGAGTCCACCCCCCGCCTGAGCGGGTTCACGGGCGTGGTGCTGACGGCCCGCTTCCTCACCGAGCTGATGCTGCTGGGCGGGCTGGCCCTGGCGGGCACGCAGCTCGGGAGCGGGGTGGCGCTGGCGATCGTCGACGCGGTCCTGCTGCCGGTGGCGGCCGCCGCGCTCTGGGGTCTCTTCCTGGCGCCACGGGCGCGCCGCCGCCTGCCGGAACCGGCCCGGTTCCTGCTGGAATTCGCCCTCTTCGGGGTCACCGGCGTGGTGCTCGCGCTGGTGGGCTGGCTGATCACCGGGATCGTGGTCGCGGTGGCCGGGATCGGCGTCGCGGCCCTCACCCGGGTCGTCGCCAAGGACGGCTGAGCCCTCCCCGCCGGGTGGCGGAGAGGGCTCCGGACGACGTTCAGGAGATCTTCGCCGCCGCCGGGATGACGTCGGTGGCGAACTTCTCCAGGATCGCCGGCTTGTGGACGTGCGGGACCATGCCCAGCGCCACGTGGATGCCCAGGCCGTTCAGCCGCTCCAGCTCGGCCAGCAGCTCGCCGGATTTCTCACCGTTCTCGCCGATGTCGAGGATGTGGTAGACGGTCTTGGTGATCGAGTCGTAGTCGCGGCCCTCGTTCTCGCAGTGCTGCCGCAGCACGTCGAGCTTGCGCTCCAGCTCCGGCCCGTTGAACAGGTTGCACTGGTCGGCGTACTTGGCGACCAGCCGCAGCGTCTTCTTCTCCCCGCCGCCGCCGATCATGATCGGCGGCCGCGGCTCCGACAGCACTTGGGGCACGTTCAGCAGCCGTTCGGCGTCGAAGTGCTTGCTCTTGAACGGCGCGTCACCGTTGGTCCACATCTGCAGCACGTACTGGAGGTTCTCCTCCAGCAGCTCGAAGCGCTCGGCCACGGACGGGAACGGGAAGCCGAGCCCGCGGGACTCCTCCTCGTTCCAGCCCGCGCCGATGCCGAGGATCGCGCGGCCGCCGGAGAGCACGTCCAGCGTCGTGATCGCCTTGGCGAGCAGGCCGGGGTGCCGGTAGAGGACGCCGGTGACGACGGTGAGCAGCTTGGCGCGCTCGGTGTGCGCCGCGATGAAGCCGAGGGTGGTGTACGCCTCGAGCATGTCGTTTTCGGTGGGGCCGACGCCGCCGATCTGGAAGAAGTGGTCCATCACCGCGATGGAGCCGAAGCCGGCCCGGTCGGCGGCGCGGACGACGGCGGCCAGGTCGGCGCCCAGCGCGGACGCCCCGTTCGGCCAGGTGAAGTCGGGGATCTGCAGTCCGAGTTCCATGTCCGCCGACCGTATACCTGGAGTTGCCCCAGGTGGCGGTCAGAAGTTGCGGACCAGGAAGAGGCGCCCGTGCAGGGGGTCGGTGACCCACACGGTGCGTGACCGCTGGTCGACCGCGACGTCGCCGGGGTTGACGCCCAGTGACAGCTCGCCGCTCAGCGTGCCCGCCGTGCCGTCGACGCGGGTGAGCCCGTTCTGGCCGCCGTTCGTGTACACCGTGTTCGTGCCCTGGTGCACGGCCAGCGCGGAGGATTCGCTGCGCAGCAGCACGGTCTTGCGCTCGGTGCGCGTCGCAGCGTCCACAATGGACATGTGGTGGATGCCGGAGTTCGCGACGTAGACCGTGCCGCTCGCCTGGTGCACGGCGACGCCGGTCGGGTTGCGCCCGACTTTCACCGAGGCGACGAACCGCCCGCTGTCGATCGAGAAGACTTCGACCGAATCGGAGGCGGTGCTCGCGCAGTAGGCCAGCTTGCGGCCGGAGTCGACGCCGATCCCGGCGAAGCCCGGCTTCGGGCCCGGCACGAGCGCGGTGAGCGTGCAGCTGACGCCGTCGAGCACGGCGATCGTGCCGGTGGTGCCGCTGGCCGCGTAGACGCGGTTGGCCTCCTCGTCGACCGCCAGCGCCGACGCGCCGGCGCCCGCGCCGATCACGCTCACCAGGTCGTGCGTCCGGCCGTCCAGCACCACGACCGTGCCCGCGGGCGGGTTCGCGACGTAGATCCTTCCCGCCTCCGGGTCGGCCGCGACGTCGCCGGGCTCGCCGCCGACGTGGATCACGTCGACGACCGACACCCGCCGCGGATCCACCACGGAGACCGTCCCGGCCTGGGCGTCGGTGACGTACCCGAGGCCGGTGACCGGATTCACCGCGACCCCGGCCGGCGCCCCGCCGAGGTCGAGCGACCGGACGTCCTCCGCGCGGGCCGTCCCGGGCAGCACGAGGGCGCCGGCACCCGCCGTGACCAGGGCGAACAGGGTTCGCCGGGATAGCCGCGCACCGCCCATCGGCGCCTCCGCTCCTGATCATCTCGCCGTGCGAGCGTAACCCGCGGGATCGCCACGTGAAGGAACTTCGCGTCCCCCGATCGCGTTGTTTCCACTGGGTAACCCACTTCCACAGCGGACGGAGGCGAGCGGACGTGCACGGGCACCAAAACGGACTCAAGACGGCAATGCTGCTCGGCCTTCTGTCGGCGATCATCGTCGCGCTCAGCGGGTTCTTCGGCCGGGGCGCGCTGGTCATCGGGCTGGTCGTGGCCCTCGGGATGAACGCGTTCGCCTACTTCAGTTCCGACAAGCTGGCGCTGCGCGCGATGCGGGCGCGGCCGGTGTCCGAGGTCGAGCAGCCCGCGATGTACCGGATCGTGCGCGAGCTCGCGCAGGTCGCCCGGCAGCCGATGCCGCAGCTCTACATCAGCCCGACGGTCGCGCCGAACGCGTTCGCGACCGGCCGCAACCCGCGGCACGCGGCGGTGTGCTGCACCACCGGCATCCTCGAGCTGCTCGACGAGCGCGAGCTGCGGGCGGTGCTCGGCCACGAGCTCTCGCACGTCTACAACCGCGACATCCTGATCTCGTGCGTGGCCGGCGCGCTGGCCAGCGTGATCAGCGTGCTCGCGAACATCGCGCTGTTCTTCGGCGGCAACAACCGCGACGGGAACCCCCTGCTCAGCCTCCTGCTGATCTTCGTCGGCCCGATCGCGGCGGCCGTCATACGGATGGGTGTCAGCCGGTCGAGGGAATACCAGGCCGACGCGTCCGGCGCCCGGCTGACCGGTGACCCGCTGGGCCTGGCCTCGGCGCTGCGGAAGCTGGACGCCGGCACCCGGGCGCGGCCGCTGGTGGCCGAGCCGCAGCTGGTGTCGCAGTCGCACCTGATGATCGCCAACCCGTTCCGCCCGGGCGAGGGGCTGAGCAAGCTGTTCTCGACGCACCCGCCGATCGCCGACCGGATCGCGCGGCTGGAGGAGATGGCGCGCCGCCCGTTCTGAGCCCTCCGTCCTTTATGGACTGAAGACGGCGAGTAGCGCTTCGGCTCACCAGCAATCGCGACGGTGCTTCGGTGGTGCGAGCCCGGCTAGACCGACGCTCCCGCCGCTACGGCGACTGCCTTGACGTAGTCGCCGTAGCCGGACTTCGCCAGCTTCGCCCCCAGCGCGTAGCACTCGTCGGCGTCGATGAAGCCCATGCGCAGCGCGATCTCCTCGAGGCAGGCGATGCGCACGCCCGTCCGGTGCTCCAGCACCTGCACGAACTGGCCGGCTTCGAGCAGCGAGTCGTGCGTGCCGGTGTCGAGCCAGGCGAAGCCGCGGCTGAGCTCGACCAGCGTGGCGCGGTCCTTCCTCAGGTAGGTCAGGTTGACGTCGGTGATTTCGAGCTCACCGCGCGCCGACGGCTTGAGCGCGCGGGCGATGTCGACGACCTCGTTGTCGTAGAAGTACAGGCCGGTGATCGCCTGGTTGGAGCGCGGCTTCAACGGCTTCTCCTCGATGGTGATCAGCTTGCCCGCGTCGTCGACCTCGCCGACGCCGTAGCGCTCGGGGTCCTTGACCGGGTAGCCGAACAGGACGCAGCCGTCGAGCTCGCGCACGGCCTGCTGCAGGCGGCTGGAGAAGCCCTGGCCGTAGAAGATGTTGTCGCCGAGGACCAGCGCCACGTCGTCGTCGCCGATGAAGTCCGCGCCGATCACGAAGGCCTCGGCCAGGCCGTTCGGGCTCGGCTGCTCGGCGTAGGAGAAGGAGACGCCGAACTGGTCGCCGTTGCCCAGAAGCCTGCGGAACATCGGCAGGTCGGTGGGGGTGGAGATGACGAGGATCTCGCGGATCCCGGCCAGCATCAGCACCGAGATGGGGTAGTAGACCATCGGCTTGTCGTAGACCGGCAGCAGCTGCTTGGACACCGCCTGGGTGATCGGGTGCAGACGTGTCCCGCTGCCTCCGGCCAGCACGATCCCCTTCATGGACTGCCTCCCTTTCCCCGTGGCCGCGACCCGACCACCCTACGGGCCGTCGCTAGAAGGCGGATCCTTTACCGAAGTAGGCCTTGCAGCCGGCGTTGTCCTCGGTGGCGATTTCCAGCACGTTCCGGTCGTCGTCGACCGGCAGCAGCGTCGAGGAGTAGTTGGGGCAGAAGTTGTTCCAGATCCTGCTGATGTGCACGGGAGCGGGCAGTTCGTACCAGTGACCAGCGCCGAAGTCGTCGTTGGCCAGCAGGACCTGGCCGTTCTGCGGCTGCGGCACGCCCTTGGCGTTCGTGTAGATCTGCCCGACCATGACGATCCTCACGCCGTTCGGGCCGCCGGGGAACAGCGTGATGGTTTGCGCATGCTGGAAGTAATTGCCGGTGGCGGTGTCGACGCGGGTGCCCGGATCGCCGGGGTCGCCCCAGTTGGCGCCGTCGGCGGAGATCTTGAAGTACGGGTCGCAGTAGCGGTCGCGGAAGTTGCAGATCTCGTAGGCGAAGTAGTAGCGGCCGTCGGGCAGCCGCCGGATGATCGGCATCCCCGGGCGGACGCGGTCGGGCGGGATCGCCATGGTGAGCTGCTTGGTGCCCCAGTTCACGCCGTCGGTCGAGGCGACCCGGTTGAGCACCTGGGCGTACTTCGGCGCCTGCGTCTCGTCGGCGAAGTGGAGCCAGAGCGTGCCGCCGGCGTCGACGGTGAACTCGGGCTCCCAGATGCCGTCGATGTTGTGCGACCGCGCGGCCTCGGACAGGAAGCTCCACGAGCGGCCGCCGTCCTTGCTGGCCCAGACGCGGATCCCGATCCGGCGCTGCGGCCCGGCGTCCTGCCGGTAGGAGGCGGCCCACAGCAGCGTGCCCGCGCGGAGCCGGCCGACGCGCTCGGGCAGTTCGTAGACGGTGCCGCAGCACATGCCGGACCGGCCGTCGGGGTCGTGGATGGCGCCGATCTCGTGGAACGACTCGCCCTCGTCGGTGCTCTCCAGCACGGGCGTGTACTTGCCGTCGGCGTCTTCGCTGGTCAGGGTGGCGATGATGGGCCCGTTCCCGAGCCGGATCAGCCGCGGGTAGGCGCCGAAGCCGGGGACGAGCTGCCGGCGTTCGGCGGCGCTCGCGGGCGTCAGCAGCGAGGCGACGGCGGCGAGCGTCAGCAGGAAGACCAGCGAACGGCGCAACTCGACCCCCTCCACGCGGTGACCGCGCGATTACAACACGGGTGGGCGACGGTCACCCGGCGCATTCACGCGATCGGGTAACGCTCCCGTGCCCGGTGCCGAAAGATCACCGGAGGGGGAAACATGAGGATCCGGCTGGGTGTGCTGCTGTTGTTGGCGCTGACGTCGGCGTGCGCGCCGGCGACCGGCTACGGCGAGATCGTGGATCCGGCGGCCTCCGCGCCGTCTCCTGTGCCGTCGTCCACTGCGCCCGCGGAGCCGCGTGACGTGCCGCCGGAGACGCACACGGGCACCGAGAGCGGCGAGTTCGAGACGACGTGGCCGGCGGACCAGGTGGGCTTCTTCACGTTCGAGTGCCCGAAGTGCACGTCCAACGTGATCGTCGACACGGACGGCGGCGACCACGGCCTGGTCAACGCGATCGGCGCGTACAAAGGCACGAAGTGGATGAACACGGACCCGCGCACCCCGGTGAAGCGCGTGACGGTCCACGCGAACGCCCCCTGGACGGCGACGATCGCGGACCACCGGAGCGTGCCGACGGCGGAGGCGGGCAAGGAGACACCGGGTAAGGGCGACGCGGTGGTCCGCTTGCCGGCGGGCGTGGCTCACGTGCGGTTCACGGCGAAGACGCGCGGCGCCATCGGGCTGTGGGTGATGTCGCCGGAGGACCGCGACCTGATCTTGAACCAGATCGGCGACCTGCAGGTGGAGCGCGACGTCCGCGGGCCGGCGTACCTGCAGGTGGAGGGCTACGAAGCGAGCTGGACGCTGACGCCGTCCTGAGCGGGCACCCGGCGACCGGGTGCCCGCGGCGGCGTCACCGGTAGTTGGTGAACTGCAGCGCGATCTCGAAGTCCTTGCCCTTCAGCAAGGCGATCACGTCCTGCAGCTGGTCCTTCTTCTTGCCCGACACCCGCAGCTGGTCGCCCTGGATCTGGGCCTGGACGCCCTTGGGGCCCTCGTCGCGGATGAACTTGGCGATCTGCTTCGCCTTGTCCGAGGCGATGCCCTGGAGGATCTTGCCGGAGATCTTGTAGATCTTGCCCGACAGCGCCGGCTCGCCGGCTTCGAAGGCCTTCAGGGAGATGCTGCGCTTGATCAGCTTCTCCTTGAACACCTCGACCGCGGCCAGGGCGCGCTCCTCGGTCTCGGACTCGATCGTGAGCGCCTCCTCGCCGGCCCAGTTGATCGTCGTGCCGGTGCCGCGGAAGTCGAACCGGGTGCCCAGCTCCTTGCTCGCCTGGTTGAGCGCGTTGTCCACCTCCTGGCGGTCGACCTTGCTCACGACGTCGAAAGAGGGATCCGCCACGTGTCCTCACACCTCGTACTCGCTTGTCAGGGGCCACCCAGCCTAGCCCCTGTCACCCGACGGGTATCCCGGTTGACCCCTGCTCGGAGGCGTTCGGTAAGCTTTCCCCCGGCCGGTGCGACCGGCCTAGGCGGGTTACCCGAGTGGCCAAAGGGGACTGGCTGTAAACCAGTTGGCATTGCCTACGGGGGTTCGAATCCCTCACCCGCCACACCAGTGAAGAAGCCCCGTGACCACGGCATATGCCGGGCGCGGGGCTTCTTCGCGTGTGCGGCATATGCGGCCATCTGTGGGCCATCCGTGGGCAGCGCGTGGGACGTGCCGCTTGCTGAGTGCGCCGGGCAACGGCCCGAAGTCGCGTTCGATGGCGTCTCGTCACGGATAAACGCCCCGATCTGGTCGACCTGGACCTGATACACCAGGGTGGTTGGTTCGCGGCACCGTCCGTGCGGCATGCGGGCTGATGATCACGTTCGTGCAGTTCCACAATGGATGGTCATCCGGTAGCGGTTCGGGCTCGGTGACATTCGAAGCGGCGCGCAGGCGGTCCGATTGCAACTCCGCCACAAGTGCGTCCGTGACCACAATTCGCCCGCGACCGGCGTTTACGAGAAGGGCCCCATCGTCCATTGCGGCAAGGAAATACTTATCGACAAGGCCATGCGTCTTGTCGATAAGAGGTGCAGTGATGATCTCCAATTCATGACTTGATTTAACCCAGGTGTGCGCATCCTGAAAGCGCACCAAGGGGGCGCTCGCCAATGTGACATCCGATGGCACCTCGGCAATCCACTTGTCGACGCCCGCGGACGGTAGCTGAACCATCTTGAGGTTGAGAAGCTGCGGGATAAGAGGTAGGCCGCGATGTGTTCCCCGATACCCGTGGTTGGGGACGTGACAGCGCGGCAGCAGCAGACGGGCTACGCGATGCCGCCGCCGTCCTGAAAGATGTCATGTGCAGGCTGCCGAAGTTCACGCTCAGGATTTCTGTGGTCTTGTTCGCCGGTATCGGAACCACTGTACGACTGACGACAGCGCCAGAATGGCAGCCATCGGCCACATCTCCCATGCCCACCGGCTCGACATCACGGCAGCGAGAGCGCAGATGGCGGCTCCGATACCCCCGACGATCACCGATGTCAGAACGAACGCTCTCTGGCCTTTGGTCAGTACTTCTGGACGGCCGTTTCCCCCGTGATTCACGCGCTCAGTCTGCCACCCCACCGGACACCGCACCTACGTCCGAACGGAGTCACCGATCACGACCACGCCCCGGCCGCTGGCCGCCGTGCCGACACGCCCGCCCGCCGCACCCGGTGGACCGACGCGGAGCTGATGCGAGAGGAGTTCCCGCCGCCGAAGTGGGCCGTTCCCGGCCTCCTGGCGGAAGGGCTGAACCTGCTGGCCGGTGCGCCGAAGCCGGGCAAGTCGTGGTTTTCGCTCGGCACGGGCGCCGCGATCGCCAACGGAGACCGGTGTTGGGGTCGATCGAGGTGGAGCGCGGCCCGGTCCCGTACTGCGCGCTGGAGGACACCGGCCGGCGGCCGCGCCCCTGCTCGCCCTCGAGACCGCGTGCCCCACCATGACCGCCGGCGGGACGCCGTACTGGTCGGGTGGCCGGAGGAGAACCCGCACGCCTGGCTGGTCATCATCGACACCTTCGAGAAGATGCGCGGCACCGACGCGGCCGGGTCGTCGGCCTACAGCGCCGACTACGCCGCGGCCGGGCGGTTCAAGCAGCTGGCCGACCACTACAGCGTCCCGTTCTTGCTCATCCCCCACGTCCGCAAGCAGTCTGGGACAGCTGCACAAGACGCCCGGCGGCACCTACAGCGCCCGAGGCGCCGGGGACAACGGGGACACCCCCGAGGAGCTGGTCCGGGTACAGTACGCCGAACCCGCGCTCGACACGCGGCCCGGCGACTTCCGGATCACCGCGTGCGACCAGTCGCCGGCCATGGTCGACGCCGTCGGTGCTCGGGCGGGCGGCGAAGTCGAACTCTCCGTCGGGGACATCCAGGAGATGCCGATCGGCGGTTCGACGTCGTTCTCGCGATGGGCGTGCTCGAGTACACCGATGCCGCCCGGGCTCTGCGCGAAGTCGCCCGGGTGACCCGGCCCGGCGGGCCCTCCTGCCGCATCCTCGGCGCGCTGGAACGCGCCGTCGGCGTCCCGCCGTCGAGACGGCACGGCGCCCGCCGGACCGGGATCGTCGCCCTCACGCCGAGGCGGGTCCGGGAGGTGCTATGGCGGGCCGGCCTGCAGCCCGGCGACGTCATCGCCTACGACGTCACCGCGTCGGTGCCGCCGGTCGATCGGCTGGTCCGGCGGCGGGACCGGTCGTGGCGGGACCGTCCGGAAACGACGGTCCCGCGTGAAGCGAAGCGCTGGCTACCTCGTCGCCGCGCGGAGGGGCGCCGCGTAGGGGAACGGCCGGTTTCCCTTGGGGGAGAAGGAAACCGGCCGTCCGGGGGTGGCGGCGCTCGGGGTTACGCCGCCTGGGAAACCGGCGTCGAAGCCGGGGTCAGGGCGAGGTCGAGGACCTCGCGGACGTTCGCCACCGCGTGCACGTCGAGCTGCGAGAGCACCTCGGCCGGGACGTCGTCCAGGTCCGGCTCGTTGCGCTGGGGGATGATCACCGTCTTCATCCCGGCCCGGTGTGCGGCCAGCAGCTTCTGCTTCACGCCGCCGATCGGCAGGACGCGCCCGGTCAGGGACACCTCGCCGGTCATCGCCACATCCGCGCGGACCACGCGACCCGAGAGCAGCGAGGCCAGGGCCGTCGTCATCGTGATGCCCGCCGACGGGCCGTCCTTCGGCACCGCGCCCGCCGGGACGTGGACGTGGATGCCGCGGTTGCGGAGGTCACCCACCGGCAGCTCCAGCTCCGCGCCGTGCGAGCGGAGGTAGGACAGCGCGATCTGCACCGACTCCTTCATCACGTCGCCGAGCTGGCCGGTCAGCTGCAGCCCGGACGCGCCGGACTCCTGGTCCGCCAGCGACGCCTCGATGTACAGGACGTCACCGCCGGCGCCGGTCACCGCCAGGCCGGTCGCCACGCCCGGGGTTGCCGTGCGCTGGGTCGACGCCGGGAGCGACGACTCCGGGATGTGCCGCGGGCGGCCCAGGTAGGTCTCCAGGTCGGACGCGTCCAGGGAAACCGGCAGCGCGACCTCCTCCAGGGCCACCTTGGTCGCGATCTTCCGCAGCACCTTGGCGATCGTCCGGTTCGCGTCGCGCACGCCCGCCTCGCGGGTGTACTCGGCGGCGATCCGGCTGAACGCGGCGTCCGTCAGCGTGACGTCCGCAGTGCCCAGGCCGGCCCGCTCCAGCTCGCGCGGGAGCAGGTGGTCGCGGGCGATGGTGACCTTCTCGTGCTCGGTGTAGCCGTCCAGCGTGACGAGCTCCATGCGGTCCAGCAGCGGGCCGGGGATGGTCTCCAGCGCGTTGGCCGTGGCCAGGAACACGACGTCGGACAGGTCCAGCTCGACCTCGAGGTAGTGGTCGCGGAACGTGTGGTTCTGCTCCGGGTCCAGCACTTCGAGCAGGGCCGCGGTCGGGTCGCCGCGGTAGTCGGCGCCGACCTTGTCGATCTCGTCGAGCAGCACGACCGGGTTCATCGAGCCGGCTTCCTTGATGGCGCGGACGATCCGGCCGGGCAGTGCGCCGACGTAGGTGCGGCGGTGGCCGCGGATCTCCGCCTCGTCCCGGATGCCGCCGAGCGCCACGCGGACGAACTTGCGGCCCATGGCCTTCGCCACGGACTCGCCCAGCGACGTCTTGCCGACCCCGGGAGGGCCCGCGAGGGCGAGCACCGCGCCCGAACGACGACCGCCGACCGGGCCGAGACCCGATTCCGCGCGCCGCTTGCGGACGGCCAAGTACTCGATGATGCGTTCCTTGACGTCGTCGAGGCCCGCGTGGTCGGCGTCGAGCACCGCACGCGCGGCCGCGATGTCGTAGACGTCGTCGGTGCGCTCGTTCCAGGGCAGCTCCAGGACGGTGTCCAGCCAGGTGCGGATCCACCCGCCCTCGGGGGACTGCTCGGAAGTGCGGTCCAGCTTGTCCACTTCGGCCAGTGCGGCCTTCTTGACGGCGTCGGGCAGCTCGGCACCTTCGACGCGGGCGCGGTAGTCCGTCTCGTCGGCGGTGCCGTCGAGCTCGCCGAGTTCCTTGCGGATCGCTTCGAGCTGGCGGCGCAGCAGGAATTCCTTCTGCTGCTTCTCCATGCCCTCGGCGACGTCCTTGCGGATCGTGTCGGTCACCTCGAGCTCGGCCAGGTGCTCCTTGCTCCACTCGAGGGCCTTCTCCAGGCGCGCGGTGACGTCCAAAGTGGACAGCAGCTCGAGCTTCTGCTCAGTGGACAGGTACGGCGCGTTCCCGGACAGGTCGGCGACCGCGGAGGCGTCCTCGACCTGCTGGACGGCGTCGATCAGCTGCCAGCCGCCGCGCTGCTGGAGGATCGAGATGACGACGGCCTTGTACTCGGCCGCGAGCTTGGCGGTCTGGTCGGTCGTGGTCTCGGGGGCGTCCTCGGCGTGCACCCAGCGGGCGGCGCCGGGACCGTCGGCGATCCGGCCGACGACCGCGCGGGCCGTACCGCGCAGCAGGACGGCGGCCTTGCCGCCGGGCACGCGGCCGATGCGCTCGACCGTCGCGACGGTGCCGAATTCGGCGTACTCGCCGTGGACGCGCGGGACGATGAGGACTTCGGCCTTGGCGGGCGCAGCCGAGCGGATGCCGGGGAAGGACGCCTGGCTCGGCGTCTTGGCCTGGGCGGACTCCACCGCGGCCCGCGTCTCGGTGTCGGTCAGGTCGAGCGGGACGACCATGCCCGGCAGCACGACGTCGTCATCGAGCGGGAGCACGGGCAGGAGGCGGGTGTCGGACATGTGCACTCCTCGGATAGTTGAGTCTGCCTAGCTCAACTCTCCGATGGGTGTGTTTGTTTCCGATGGTGCGTTCGCCCACAGCGATCGCGGAAACCGCAGGTCAGCGGCCTGGCTTCGCCGCCACGGCGCACCAAGCGAAGGGCCGGGCCTCCGCTTCCAGGGCATTGATCTTCCGGTCCGGCCGCCAGTCCGGCAGGTGCACGATGCCTGGCTCCAGGAGCGGCCAGCCGCCGAACAGGGGCTCGATCTCGTCGCGGTTGCGCAGCCAGACCGGATTGCTCGTCTTGCGGTACTGCTCGACGAACCAGCGCAGCCCCTCCAGGTACGGGCCGTCGCCGTCGCCTTCGCTCATCTGGGAGATCGCCAGCCAGCTGCCCGGCGCGAGCGCGTCGCGGTACGCCGCCAGGAGCCCCTCCGGGTCGTCGTCCGGGCCGACGAAGTGCAGCACCGCCGCCATGATCAGGCAGACCGGCTGCGAAAAGTCGATCAGCCGGCGCGTCTCTTCGGAGCGCAGGACGGACTTCGCGTTCCGCATGTCGGCCTGGACGATGCCGGCCCAGTCGGTCGCCATGCCCTCTTCGAGGATCAGCGTCGCGTGGGCGACGGCGACCGGCTCGTAATCGACGTACACGACCTTCGCGTCGTGGTCCTCCGGCAGCTCCGCCTCGACGACCTCGTGCACGTTGCCCGCCGTCGGCACGCCCGAGCCGAGGTCGATGAACTGCCGGATGCCGGCCCGCAGCGCCGCCCGGACCGCGCGGTTCATGAACTCGCGGTTCTGCTTCGACCCCGGGCGCACCAGCGGCCACTGCTGCTCCATGCGCCGGCCGAACTCGCGGTCCACGGCCCAGTTCTGGGTACCGCCCAGGTACCAGTCGTAGATCCGGGCCGCGGACGGCTTCTCGGTGTCGACACCCTCGGGCGCTCTCGGCGCGGAATCCCGCTGGTCGGTCACTTCAGGCTCCCCTCGCTGGCGGCGAGGTCAGCCTATAAGCCCGGGGCAGCCGCGGTAATCCACCAGTAGTTCACCGAACAGCCGGTCGACGCTGCCAGTACGTCCACAGCGGGCGGTAGCCCTGCGCGTACCAGAACGGTGTCGACAGCGGGTTGGCCGCGGCGTGGTGCAGCAGGACGACGTCGGCGCCTTCCTCGTCCAGGACGTGGTGGGCGTGCGTCGCCAGCGCCGTGCCGACGCCGGACGACCGCGCGGCCTCCGCCACGGCCAGGGAGGACAGGTAGCCGACCCGGGACGCGGCGACCCGGCCGCTGATCCAGCCGGTCTCGCCCGGGTGCTGGACGCTCACCATGCCGAGCGGACGGCCGTACAGCTCGGCGATCCACAACGGCGGCTCCGGCCGCTTCAGCTGCTCGGCGAGGTCCTTGGCCAGGATCTCCTCGACCCCCGTGCGCCAGTTCACCGTGCCGTACTGGGCGTCGTAGGAGTGCAGCTCCATGCCGAGCGCGACGGCGGTCTCGAGGTCGTCGGGCTCGGCGCGGCGGATCTTGACCCCGGGCGTCCCGAGCGGCGTCGCCGGGACCAGCCGCTGCGAGGGGCGGACCGCGATCACCCGCAGCGGGGCGAACCCGTGGTGCAGCATCTCCCGGGCGCCGGCGGCGTCGCGGCTCGCGCGCGGGACGATCGCCGCCGTCTCGGTGTCGCCGCGCTCGGCGACCGCGCGCAGATGTTCATCCCATCGGGTGAGCAGGGCGTCGAGGACGGCCGCCGGCTGCGGGCCGGCCAGCTGGAGGTCGAGGCGGTGTTCGGTCAGCGCGCGCCAGGGGGCGTTCGGGGCGTCGCGGTCGACCTGGACGCGGGACGCCAGCCCGGACGCGGCGGAGCCGCCCGTCGCCACCTCCAGGACCACCGCGTTTTCCGCTGCTTCGAAGGGGGTCGAGCCGGGGAGGAGGGGATCCACCGCCGCGAGCCGCGCCGCGTGCTCGGTGGCAATCACATCGCTGTGCATGGAGCCATTGAAGCGCTCCCCGGCTTTTGGTGCGTAGGGAACTGGGCAGAGTTCGGACATCCGGCGTTTCACCCTCTGGTCCACGCAGGTCAGCGCGTTCGAGGCATTGTTAACCCTGGGGTGATCTCTTACTGTCTCGAAAGGGACACGGGTACGCCCTACGGGGTACGGTATGGCCCTTGTCCACACCCGAAGTCACGGATCAGCACCGGTGGACAAGCCGGGAGGGAAGGTCGGATGCCGGACACCAACGCCCACGGTGACGCCGTCGCGCAGGCGCAGCCCGGGCCGGGAGCCGCTTCCGGGACACCACCCGTCTCCGCCGAAGCCCGCACCGACGAACGCCGGTTCCGCGTCTACACCTTCGCCGTCCTGAGCCTCGGGCTCGTCGCCGCGTTCGCGGTCGGCTCGTGGCTGCCGTTCGAGTGGAACGACCGGCTGCTGTGGATCGCGCCGGTGCTCGCGGTCGCCTTCCTGCTCGCCGAACAGCTCGGCATCAACGTCGACGTCCGCAGCGGCATCTCCTGGACGATCTCGTTCACCGAGATCCCGCTCGTCATCGGGTTCTTCATCGCGCCCTTCGAAGTCGTGCTGGCCGCGCACCTCGTCGCCGGCATCGGCACGCTGCTCGCGCGCAAGGTCGCCGGCCGCGTCCTCTACAACGCAGGCGCCTTCCTGCTCGAGATCACCGGCGCCTTCGCGGTCGCCGGGCTGGTCAAGCACGCCGTCGGCACCGGCGACAAGATCCCGTGGGTCGCCGCGCTGGCGGGCACGCTGACCGCGCCGCTGGTGAGCACGCTGCTCGCCCTGGCCGCGGTCCGCGTGCTGCGGCGCCGCATGCGGGTCAGCACCGCCGTCCGGCTCACCGGGCGGATCCTGGTCGTCGGCTTCGTCAACGCGTCCGTCGGCCTCTCCGGCTACCTCGTCATCTCCAGCACGCCCCAGGCGTGGCCGCTGGTGCTCGCCGTCTTCCTCGGCCTGACCGCGCTGTACTGGGCGTACTCCGACCTGCTGCGCGAGCAGCGGGACATGGAGGCGCTCTCCGACGTCAGCCTGATGGTGGCCCGCTCGGGCCAGCAGGCCGCTGCGCGCCCGGCCAGCCGCGCCGACGAGCTCGTCGGCGGCGTCGACGTCCGCGAGTGGGCGACCATCGCCGAGCGCATCAAGGACCAGCTCGCCGCCGGCCGCGTCGTGCTGCGGCTGCGGCTGGAACCGAAGGACACCATGCGGGTCGTGGTCGCGGGCGACGACCTGCCGGCCGCCGAACCCGCCGCCGACGACCCGCTGCTGCGCCTGCCCGGCGCGCACGTCCGGCACTTCCGGATCACCGAGGCCAACCCCGACGTCCGCGCGGCGCTGCTCGACCGCGGCGCGCAGGAGGCACTGGTCGTCCCGCTGCGCAGCGCGAACCGGCTGCTCGGGGTCGTCGAGGCGCACGACCGGCTGTCCCGCTGGCGCGGCTTCGGCAAGTACGACGTCCAGCTGCTCGGCACGATGGCCAGCCACCTCGCGACGTCGCTGGACAACCGGCGCCTGCTGGCGACCCTGCGTCACGACGCCTACCACGACCCGCTCACCGGGCACCTCAACCGGCCGGGCTTCCGGCAGGTGGCCAAGGAACCGTTGCGGGACTTCGCCAACGCCGTGGTGCTGCGGATCGACCTCGACGTCTTCTCCACGGTCAGCGACGCGCTCGGCTATGCGTGGGCGGACCGGATGGTCGTCGCCGCGGGCCGCCGCATCCGCGACGCGCTCGGCCCCGACGTCCCGCTCGCCCGGCTCGAAGGCGCGTCCTTCGCGGCGCTGCTCGTCGGCTGCCCGCCGGAAGACGCCCACCACGCGGCGGAACGGCTGCGCGAAGAGCTGTCGGCGCCGTACCCGGTCGACCGGCTCTCGGTCGAGGCGAACGCGATGATCGGCTACGCGACGACGTCCGCGGAGGAGCCGGGTGACGTCGTCGACATCGAAGGCCTGCTGCAGCGGGCGGACGTGGCGGTCCGCGCGACGAAGGGCGGCGAAGAGGTCCGCGGCTACGTGCCGAGCATGGGCCAGATCTTCCTGCGCCGCTTCCAGATGGTCACGCAGTTCCGGCAGTCCCTCGAGGACGGCCAGGTCAGCGTCCACTACCAGCCGAAGATCACCCTGCCGAACCGGCAGGTGCAGGGCGTCGAGGCGCTGGTCCGCTGGGTGCACCCGGAGTTCGGCCGGCTCGGCCCGGACGAGTTCGTCCCGGCCATCGAGGCGGCCGGCCTGATCGGCGTCCTGACCGGTTTCGTGCTCGGCGAGGCGCTCAAGCGCTGCCGCAAGTGGCTCGACGAGGGCCTGCGGATCTCGGTGGCGGTCAACCTGTCGGTGCGCAACCTGGCCGACGAGGACTTCCCGAACAAGGTCGCCCGCGAGCTGGAGCACCACGGCATCCCGCCCGAGCTGCTGACGTTCGAGCTGACCGAGTCCGGCGTGATGTCCGACCCGCAGAAGGCGCTGCCGATCCTGCGCGAGCTGCACTCGCTGGGCATCACGCTCGCCGTGGACGACTTCGGGACCGGGTACTCGTCGCTGGCGTACCTGCGGCAGCTGCCGGTCGACCAGGTGAAGATCGACAAGAGCTTCGTCCTCGGGATGGGGACCGACCTGGGCGACCTCGCGGTGGTCCGGTCGATCGTCGAGCTGGGGCACTCGCTCGGGCTGACGGTGGTGGCCGAGGGCGTCGAGGAGGACGTGGCGCGCGACCAGCTCGAGGCGATGGGCTGTGACGTCGCCCAGGGCTACCTGATCTCGCGGCCGCTGCCGGAGGACCGCCTGGAGGCATGGCTGCAGGCCCGGACCGCGCGCTCGCCGGGGCGGCACTCGGAGACCGTGCTGACCCTGCTGACCTGAGGTTTTGCGGTTTGGGGACCCCGGTTGCACGGCCGGGTGACGGGGGTTGCTAATCTTTCCAAGTCCTCGCGAGAGGCCAGGCCCCTTTAGCTCAGTCGGCAGAGCGTCTCCATGGTAAGGAGAAGGTCTACGGTTCGATTCCGTAAAGGGGCTCTCGACCTCAGCCGCGTCACGCCTGCGTGTCGCGGCTTGGGTCATGTAAGGGCGGTGTAGCTCAGTTGGCAGAGCAAGCGGCTCATAATCGCTGTGTCGCCGGTTCAAGTCCGGCCACCGCTACGCGGTAACGACGGGGCTGGCCCCCGGACCTGAGAGAGAAGGAAACGCTGTGGCTGCCACCGACGTGCGACCCAAGATCACGCTGGCGTGCGAAGAGTGCAAGCACCGCAACTACATCACCAAGAAGAACCGGCGCAACAACCCGGATCGCCTGGAGATGAAGAAGTTCTGCCCGAACTGCGGTACGCACCGGACGCACAAGGAAACCCGCTGACGCGTACGCGTTCACCAGCTTCGAAGAGCCGCCCTGGATCCCCCGGGGCGGCTCTTTGCTGTTGGTAGCCTCTCCGGGTGCCCTTGGACCAGTCGTTCACCGGGCGGAGCTATCCGCCGCAGACCAGTTACGAAGTGAGCCGGGAGAAGATCCGGGAGTTCGCCGACGCGATCGGTGACGCGAACCCGGTCTACCGCGACCCGGAGGCGGCCCGCGAGGCCGGTCACCCCGACGTGATCGCCCCGCCGACGTTCCTCACGATCATCAACCTCGCCTCGATCAACGCGATCGTCGCCGACCCCGAGCTCGGCCTCGACTACTCGCGGATGGTGCACGGCGACCAGGGCTTCACCTACACGCGCCCGGTGTTCGCCGGTGACGTGCTCGAGGTGACCACCCACATCGACGCCATCATGGCCCGTGCCGGCAACGACTTCATCAACCTGCGTGCCGACATCACCGACGCCGCCGGCCAGAAGGTCTGCACCACCCGCGCTCAGCTGGTGGTCCGAGGGGAGAGCGCGTGAACACCGGCGACGAACTGCCCGCCCTCGAAGTCCGGATCACCCGCGAGCAGCTGGTGCGCTACGCCGGCGCGGCGCTGGACTTCAACCCGATCCACTGGAACGAGGCGTTCGCGAAGGACGTCGGCCTGCCGGACGTGATCGCGCACGGGATGCTGACGATGGCGATCGCGGGCCGCGTGGTCACGGACTGGCTCGGCGACCCGGCACGGCTGATCGACTTCAGCGCCCGCTTCACGCGGCCGGTCGTGGTGCCGAACACCCCCGAGGGGGCGGTGGTCGAGGTGACCGGGAAGGTCGCGGACGTCAAGGACGACGGGATCGCCCGGATCGACCTCGTGGTGAAGTTCGACGGCAAGACCGTGCTCGGGAAGCCGCAGGCCCTGGTCCGCCGCTAAGGCAGCTTCAGGACCGAAAGGACCGCGTCGGCCATGCCCTGCTCACCCCGCGCGTTGGGGTGCAGCGGGGCGGCCGGCGAGGCGGGCAGCAGCCCCTCGATCCAGCGCTTGTCCGACGCCGCGCACACGTCGTGGCCCTTGCCCGGGGTCGCCGTGTCGGCGTAGCCCGCGCGGTGGGCGTCCGCCTGGTCCTCCAGCATCTTGTTCAGCTTGCCCAGCGCGCCGCGGAAGTACTCGATGTCGCCCGCGCCGAACGGCAGGGACGGCCAGCAGCCGGCGCCGTCCGGCAGCACCGCCGGGTAGCCGACCACCACCACCTTGGCCTTCGGGGCCTTCTGGTGGATGCGGTCGAGCACCGCGGCGACCTTCGGGGCGGTGGCGTCGATCCGCTCGGCCAGCTCGTCGCGGCCGCCGGCGGTCAGGCGGTCGCGGCACGGGGACGCGTTCTCGTTCGTCGTCGCGCAGCCCGAGGCGTAGGAGAAGAACCCCACGTCGTTGCCGCCGATGCCGACCGTCACCAGCGTCGTCTCCGCCGTCACCGCGTCCAGCTGCGGCGGGTTCGTGCCGTTGCCGGTCTGCTGCGCCGCGCTGAGGTTCGCCGTCGTCGCGCCGCTGCAGCTGGCGTCGACGAACTGGGCCGGCTTCAGCTTCGCCGAGACCAGGTGCGGGTAGTTGCCGACCGACCGGTCGCAGCCCGCCGGAGTGCCCGCCTGGCGGCCGGTCCGCGGCGCGGACGTGTACGAATCCCCGAGGGCGACGTAGCGGCCGGAGCCGCCGCCGGTGTCCACGCCTTCCGGTGGCGCCGACGACGAACCGTGCTGCCACTTGTAGTACCCGAAGGCCAGCAACCCGACCACGAGCACGACCACCAGGCAGCCACCGCCGCCGCTCTTCTTCGCCACTTATTCGTTTCTACCCAAGCGGCCGCGCCGGCGGCCTAGTCAATCCGGGTGATCCGCTGCGCGAGCAGGTCGTTGACCAGCCCGGCCCCGGTTTCCGGGTCGTCCACGCTCACCAGCACCGTCCGGCCGTTCTCCAGGGCGAGCGCCAGCGCCGGGCCGCCGCGGACCTTGTACGCCGTCGTGCCGGTGACCGGGTTGAAGCGCAGGCCCAGCCCGCCGTCGCCGAACGTCGACAGCTCGCGCGCGGTCGCTTCCCGGATGCTCGCCAGCGCCAGGTGCCGCCACGGGACGCCGAGGAGGCCGAAGCGGATCGTCACGCCCTTGGCGTCCACGGACGCCGAGAGCCGGTACGTCAGCGCCGTCACGACCAGGCCGACCAGGGCGATCCAGGCGGCCGTCGCCCACGGCAGCCCGGTGGGCACGAGGGCGATCGCCACCGGGATCAGCGCCAGCGCCCAGAGCATCCCCGGGTTCGCCGCCCGGCCCGACCAGAACGCGCGCTGCCCGGGCCGCAGGCCGACGCTCGGCAGGCGCGCGGTCTCCTCCTGCACCGGCGCCGACGGCAGCCCGCCGACCAGCGCCGCCACGACGCCGACGGCCGCCGCGCCCAGCATGAAGAGCACGATGCCGGCGCCGCCGCGGGCCGCCTGCCAGTCCGGGACGTCGAGGTTCGCCACGAGCACCGAGAGCAGGACCGCGGCCGGCAGCGCGGCGAACCCGGCGCCCACCCCGACGGTCGGGCGTGGCAGCGGCCGCCCGCGGCGCAGCGCGGTGACCGCCGAAGTGGCCAGGAGCAGGACGGCGACGGTGCCGAGCCCCAGCGTCACGCCGGTGAACGTGCTGAGTGGCGTGTGCCCGTTCGGCGCGCTGCTCCAGTGCGTCGCGACCGGGTCGGGCAGCCGGCCCGCCCACACGTTCTCCAGCGCACCCGCGACGGCGAGCGCGGCGCCCGGCAGCACGGCCGTGGCGACCAGGACCCGGATCAGCTTGGTCATGAGTACTTCTCCTTCAACACCCCGGTGAGCTCGTCGAGGCCGACGCCCGCGCGCTTCGCCTCGCGGACCAGGTCCTCGGCCAGCTCGGCCAGCCGCGCCCGGGAGGACGCGCCGCCGATGACGACGGCGCCCCGGCGTCGCCGCAGGTCGATGAGGCCTTCGTCGCGAAGCAGCGCGTACGCCCGCAGCACGGTGTGGACGTTGATCTCCAGCGCCGCGGCCAGTTCCCGGGCGGGCGGCAGCTGCTGCCCGGGCGGCGGGTGACCGTCGGCCAGCGACCGGCGCAGCGACGCGGCCACCTGCTCGAAGAGCGGGTCCGTGGAGCTCGGATCGATTTGAACGAGCATAGTTCTAACTATAATAGAACAATGGCGCCGTGCGCGAGACTTGCGTCACACTGAGGGTGGCTCAGCCGGCGATCAGTTCGCCGGCCAGCTCCAGGGCGTGGTCGACGTCCTTGGCCACGTAGTGCAGGTCGACGAGCACCTCGGAGATGCCCAGCTCGCGGGCCACGTCGAGGCAGGGATGGACGTCGGCGGCCGTCTCGACGGCGGTGCCCTGGCGCGGGTTGATCCGCAGCACGCGCCGCAGGGTGTCCGGGTCGCGCCCGGCCTTCTCGGCCGCTTCCCGGGCCACCGACCAGAGCCCGGTGAGGTACTGCTCCGGCATCCAGCCGGCGAGCCAGCCGTCCGCGCGGCGGCCGATCCGGGCCAGCGCCGGCGGCGAGAACCCGCCGAGCAGCACCGGCGGGCGCGGCTCCTGCGCCGGGCGCAGCCCGACCGTCGACGGCGCGATCCGCCACTGCGGGCCCGTGTGCTCGGCCGGTTCGCCGGTCCAGAGCGCGTCGAGGGCGTCGAGGAGGTCGTCGAGCCGCTTGCCCCGGCCGTCCCACGGCACGCCGGTGGCGAAGTACTCCTCGCGCAGCCAGCCGAGCCCGAAGCCGACGTCGAGGCGGCCTTCGCTGGCCAGGTCGAGCGAGGTCAGCGCGCGGGCCAGCAGGACCGGGGGATAGACCGGGCCGGTCAGCGCGCTCATCCCGAGGCGGGCCGTGCGGGTCACCGCCGCCGCGGCCGCCAGCGTGGTGAACGGGTCGGCGAAGGTCTCGAACTCCCTGGGGTACGGGTGTTCCGGCGTCCCGCCGCCCGGGTAGAGGTCCGAAGGTGCCAGCGGCGTCAGGATCCGGTCGCCGACCCAGAGCGAGGCGAAGCCGAGGTCCTCCGCGGCCGTCGCGAAGCGCGGCACGGCGGCGGGGTCGGCGAGGGCGCCGTACTGGGGGAGCGCGAGGCCGAGCCGCATCGGAGCCCCCGCCGGACGGGGGGTGGTCGTCATGGCGGACATCCTGGCATGATCAGGAGGTCTGCGGGGAGTTTTCCGCAGGCCGGCCGGGGTACGGCGGTCGATCGGGGGGCGCGGTTGCGGGCTCCCGCGAGGCTTGCCGTAGACTTCGGGACTTGGAACGCACTACGGTCATCCCCGCCTGGATGGTGGGGACGATGGAATGCGTCCACCGGGGCTCCGAGCGATCGGGGCTCCACAGGGGTGTAGCTCAATTGGCAGAGCAGCGGTCTCCAAAACCGCAGGTTGCAGGTTCAAGTCCTGTCACCCCTGCGTAACGGAACTGGTGGAGCGGAGGAGTGGTCGTGAGCGACAGCGACGCCAGCGGCGGCGAGCAGGAGCAGGACGGCACCGGGCAGAAGCCCGAGAGCCCGTCCCGTCCCGTCACAGCCGCTGCCCGGCGTGAGCGCCGTGCGACCGCTCGTCCGGCGGGGAAGTCCGCGGCACGTGCGGACGACAAGACCCGCCCGGCCGGGAAGTCGGGGGAGAAGACCGCCCCCGACGCGAAGGGCGCTCCGACTCCGAAGCGCGACCAGAAGCCGAAGAAGGCCTCCGTGTTCGCGCGGCTGGTGCGCTTCATCCGCGAGGTCTGGGCGGAACTGCGCAAGGTCATCTGGCCCAACCGCAAGCAGATGGTCACCTACACCATCGTCGTGCTGGCGTTCGTGGTGTTCATGGTGGGCCTGGTGAGCGTGCTCGACCTGGCATTCAAGTGGGGCATCGGCAAGATCTTCGGCTGACGCGCCCCCGGCGCGCGCCGATGGGGCCCAGGTCCCGGCCTTGGCCCGCAATGATCAACTGAGAGGACGGAACGTGACCTCCGACAACGGCACAGCAGCCGGTCACGACCTGACCGAGCTTTCCGACGAGCAGGTGCACGCGGCACTCGGTGACGAGGAGTCCGCGCACCTCGAGCCCGTCGACGTGCCGGACGCCGAGGCCGACGACGACGCCGCTGCCGACGAGGCCGCCGCCTCCGGCGATGACGACGACGCTTCCGCCGACGACGTGATCGACGAGACCGGCGCCGAGCCCGCCGCGGACGACGAGGACCCGGTCGCCAAGCTGCGTTCCGAGCTGCTCGCCGCGCCCGGCGAGTGGTACGTCGTGCACTCCTACGCCGGGTACGAGAACAAGGTCAAGACCAACCTCGAGACCCGCACCCAGACCCTGGACGTCGAGGACTACATCTTCCAGATCGAGGTCCCGACCGAAGAGGTCACCGAGATCAAGAACGGCCAGCGCAAGCAGGTGCAGCGCAAGGTGCTGCCCGGCTACATCCTGGTCCGGATGGACCTGAACGACGCCTCGTGGAGCGCGGTGCGCAACACGCCGGGTGTCACCGGGTTCGTCGGCGCCACTTCGCGGCCGTCGCCGCTGACCGTGGACGAGGTGCTGAAGTTCCTCGCCCCGCAGGTCGAGAAGGAAGCCCCGGCCAAGGCCAGCAAGGGCGAGACCGCCGCGGCGGCGCCGCTCGGCGGCCCGGCCGTCGAGGTCGACTTCGAGGTCGGCGAGTCGGTCACCGTCATGGACGGCCCGTTCGCGACGCTGCCGGCGACGATTTCCGAGGTCAACGTCGACGGGCAGAAGCTGAAGGTCCTGGTGTCGATCTTCGGCCGGGAGACCCCGGTCGAGCTGTCGTTCAACCAGGTCTCCAAGATCTGACGGCCGGCCTTTTCGGCCGCAGTCCCCGCGTCCACGGCAGGTACGCGGGGAACGTAGTACAGGACAGGAAAAGAAATGCCACCCAAGAAGAAGAAGCTTGCGGCGATCATCAAGCTGCAGATCAAGGCGGGTGCGGCCAACCCCGCGCCGCCGGTCGGCCCCGCGCTGGGTCAGCACGGCGTCAACATCATGGAGTTCTGCAAGGCCTACAACGCCGCGACCGAGTCGCAGCGCGGGGACGTCGTCCCGGTCGAGATCTCCGTGTACGAGGACCGGTCGTTCGACTTCAAGCTGAAGACGCCGCCGGCCGCGAAGCTGCTGCTGAAGGCCGCGGGCGTGGAGAAGGGCTCCGGCGAGCCGCACAAGACCAAGGTCGCCAAGGTCACCTGGGACCAGGTCCGCGAGATCGCCAAGACCAAGGAGACCGACCTCAACGCGCACGACATCGACCAGGCCGCGAAGATCATCGCCGGCACTGCCCGTTCGATGGGCATCACGGTCGTCGACGCCTGACGTTTGCCGCTCCACCCGTGGGAGAGCCGAGTGCTGGCTCGTCACCACACTGATCCGTTTTTCGAAGTTAGGGACAGAAGCATGACCAAGCACAGCAAGGCTTACCGCCAGGCTGCGGAGCTCATCGACAAGGCGCGCCTGTACGCGCCGCTCGAGGCCGCGAAGCTGGCGAAGGAGACCTCCAAGACCAAGATGGACGCGACCGTCGAGGTCGCGATGCGTCTCGGTGTGGACCCCCGCAAGGCCGACCAGATGGTCCGCGGCACCGTGAACCTGCCGCACGGCACCGGTAAGACCGCCCGCGTCATCGTCTTCGCCGTCGGCGACAAGGCCGCCGAGGCCGAAGCCGCCGGCGCGGACGCGGTCGGCACCGACGAACTGATCGAGCGCATCCAGGGTGGCTGGCTCGACTTCGACGCCGCGATCGCGACGCCGGACCAGATGGCCAAGGTGGGCCGCATCGCCCGCATCCTCGGCCCGCGTGGCCTGATGCCGAACCCGAAGACCGGCACGGTGACCCCCGCGGTCGAGAAGGCCGTGAAGGACATCAAGGGCGGTAAGATCAACTTCCGCGTCGACAAGCAGGCCAACCTGCACCTGGTGATCGGCAAGGCTTCCTTCGACACCGAGAAGCTGGTCGAGAACTACGCGGCCGCGCTGGACGAGATCCTCCGCGCCAAGCCGTCGTCGGCGAAGGGCCGCTACCTGAAGAAGGTCACCTTCACCACCACGATGGGCCCGGGCATCCCGGTCGACCCGCTGCGGACCCGCAACCTCCTCTCGGAGGAAGCGGCCGTCTGAGAACCTTATTCTGGTCAGGACGGCGCTACGGCACGCGACTTGCCCACATGAGGCGAACCTCGCGCCGGCCGACGGCTGAATAAGGTTCTGAGGCTGAGATCACCAGAAAGGGCGTCCCCGCTTGCTGCGGGGGCGCCCTTTCTTCGTGTCTGATGGACGGCATGCCGACTTTCGCGTCGTTCGACGGCCTCCGGTTGAACTACACGGTGTGGGAGGGCGACGGCGTCCACCGCCCGGTGCTGCTGCAGCACGGGTTCGCCGCGGACACGAACGCGAACTGGATCTCCACGGGCGTCGTCGCGGCCCTGCACTCGGCGGGCTTCACGGTGATTTCCCTGGACGCGCGCGGCCACGGCCGCTCCGAGAAGCCGCACGACGAGTCCTGTTACGCCGACGACGCGATGGCCCGGGACGTCTCGGCGTTGCTCGACGAGCTGGGCCTCGACGAAGTCTCGATGGTCGGCTACTCGATGGGCGCGATCATCGCGCTGACGGCGACGGCGACGGACAAGCGCATCCGCTGCTTGGCCACGGGCGGCGTGGGCTCGGGCATCGTCGACTTCGGCGGCGTCGACCTGCGGGTGGTGAAGCCGGTCGAGATCGCTTCGGCGTTGCTGGCCGAGGACCCCGCCTTGGTCCCGCGGTCGGGCGTCCCGTTCCGCCTGCTGGCCGACGCGGTGGGCGGCGATCGCCGGGCGCTGGCGGCGGTGGCACTGGCGTCGCGGGAGGGGCACTTGGAGCTGTCGGCGATCGGGGTGCCGACGCTGGTGCTGGCGGGCGAGCAGGACCAGCTGGCGGCGGAGCCGGAACGGCTGGCGGCGGCGATCGCGGGGGCCCGGCTGGTGCGGATTCCGGGCGACCACATGACGGCGGTGATGTCACCGGCGTTCGCGGAGGCCCTGGTGTCGTTCTTGTCGGCGCCGCACCCGCGCTAACGGCTCGTCGGCGCCACGGTCGGGGCGCCGCTGCACTTGGCCGGCCCGATCGCGTGGCCGGTGATGAGCCACTGTCCCTTCTCGACCTTCGACACCGTGAACACGCCCAGTGCCGGCCCGCCGGTGACGGGGAAGGTGCAGGAATCGATCGTCACGGTGTCGCCGGGCAGCGGCTCCGAGATGCTCGACGGCAGGGATTCGGCGTAGTCGTTCTTGTTCGTCACCTGGGTGGCGAGGAATTCGACGGCTTTCTTGCAGTCGGCCTGGGCCGCGCTCTGCCGGAACGTCTGGGCGATGTCCTGCGCGAACTGGGTTTGGACGTCGCGCTGGCCCTCGTTCTGGAACCGGCCGCAGGCGTCGGCGACCCGGCCCTGGGCGATGTTGTGGTAGACCATCCGCACCGCTTCGTACGGGTTCGTCGAGAACACGTGGTTCGTGTGGTACTTCCCGCCGCCCTCCTGCGCGAGCTGGGCGGAGGTCTTGCCGGAGTCGTTGGGGAAGAAGTGGTTGTACAGCCACGTGCCCGCGACGCCGAGGATGATCAACGCCAGGACCCAGGCGAGGACCTTCTTGCCCAGCCAGGTCACCCACTTCGGCGCCCGGCGGCGCTCGACCGGGACCAGCTGGTAGCCCTCGGGGATCATCGGGGGCCGGCCGCCCTGGTGCGGCGCCGGCTGGGACGGTGGTGCCTGGACGACACCCGCGTCCGGGGTGGGGGCCGGTTGGTTGCCCTGCTGGGCCTGGGTGAAGCGCAGGTAGTCCTGGAACTGCTGGAACTGGCGGAACTGCGCCAGCTCGGCCGGGTCGGTCGGCGGCTGCGCGGACGTGCCGGACGGCTGCGGGAGCGCCGGAGCGCCCTGGACCGGGACGGGAGCGTTGCTGGGCGGCGGGACGGCCGGCGGCACGGCCGGTGGCACGTTCGAGCCCGCCGGTTCGATTTCCGAGCCCGGCTTTCCGTCATCGCGCTGCTCCGCCACGTGACCATGATGCCTCACGTCGCCGGGAAGGTGGGGGTCGGCGAAGGCCTGTCGGCTTGACAAGGTATTCTCGATGACGGTTCTACCGAAGACCGCTGGTTTTCCCCGCCATCACGGGGAACGAAGGTCCCGCACTCGCCGGGCGGCCCGCGCAGGAGGAACGAGGCCGGGCACCCTGGTGCCCGATGACGCCCCGCGCCTGTCTGCGCGAGGGCGTTTCGTCGTTTGAGGGCTCCTCGAAAGCCAGTGGAAACACTAGCCAAGAGAGGAGGCGACCCATGGCGAAGCCCGACAAGGTGGCGGCCGTCGCCGAGATCGCGGAGAGCTTCCGCACCAGCTCGGCCACCGTCGTTACCCAGTACACCGGCCTCTCCGTGTCACAGCTGTCCCAGCTGCGCCGCGCTCTCGGCACCAGTGCCAAGTACCGGGTCGCGAAGAACACCCTGGTCAAGCGGGCGGCCGAGGACGCCGGCATCCAGGGTCTCGAGGACCTGTTCGTCGGCGCGACCGCCATCGCCTTCGTCGAGGGTGAAGCTGTCGACGCCGCCAAGGCGCTTCGCGACTTCGCGAAGGACAACAACGCGCTTGTGATCAAGGGCGGCTACATGGACGGCAAAGCGCTGTCCGTGGACGAGATCAACCGGATCGCCGATCTCGACAGCCGTGAGGTCCTGCTCGCCAAGGCGGCGGGCGCGTTCAAGGCGAAGCTGTCCCAGGCCGCCGCGCTGTTCCAGGCGCCGGCGTCCCAGGTCGCCCGCCTGGCTGCCGCGCTGGAGGAGAAGCAGCGCAACGCCGCCGGTACCGAAGCAGCCGAAGCACCCGCCGAGAGCTGAACCACCCCCACCCCGAACGTCTAGTTCGTTTTTCTGAGAGGAAGCCATCATGGCGAAGCTGAGCACCGCCGAGCTGATCGACGCCTTCAAGGAGCTGACCCTCCTCGAGCTGTCCGAGTTCGTGAAGGAGTTCGAAGAGGTCTTCGACGTCACCGCCGCCGCGCCGGTCGCCGTCGCCGCTGCCGCCCCGGGTGCCGCCGCTGCCCCGGCCGCCGAGGAGCAGGACGAGTTCGACGTCGTCCTCGAGGGCGCCGGCGACAAGAAGATCCAGGTCATCAAGGTCGTCCGCGAGGTCGTCTCGGGCCTGGGCCTGAAGGAGGCCAAGGAGCTGGTCGAGGCCGCTCCCAAGGCCCTCCTGGAGAAGGTCGACAAGGAGGCCGCCGAGGCCGCCAAGGAGAAGCTCGAGGCCGCGGGCGCCAAGATCTCCATCAAGTGATTTCCGGCGCGCAAGCGCCTCCGCGAACGGGCGGGCACCCACTCGGGTGCCCGCCCGTTCCGTTTTGCCGGGAAAGTCCGGATGTTGCGCCGGCCGCCCCGGCCGCGACTGATGACCATGACCGACCCCGAGCACCTCGAGCTCCTCGCCCAGCAGTTGACCGACCGCCAACTCTGCACGCTCTCGCTGCCGGCCGTGGTCGCGCCCGTGGTGTTCCTGCTGGTCGTCGCCGCTCTCACCGTCATCCCCTAGGACCTGTGTCCGATTGGCCCCGGGCCCCCGAATCGTGGGTTCAGGGGCCTGAAGAACTGCGTGGTTGGCCCGAATGGACTACCGTGCTGCCCATTGGCGATCACGGCGGGATGACGATGAACCCGGGGCTGGCCAGAAAAGAAAACTGGTGAGTAACCTAATCGCACTCAGCTCGTTGCACCTGGTTGACGCGGGTTCGTGGGCGCCACCGGCCCACATCCGCCGCCGGCGTGGGTGGCAGGGTGTGGCAGCGGGCGCAATGACGCGGAACAGCTCCTGGAGGTGCGATGGGTGCCGAGGTGGTCATCGAAGGTCTGACGAAGTCCTTCGGTAAGCAGACCATCTGGCGGGACGTCACGTTGACGCTCCCCCCGGGCGAAGTGTCGGCCATGCTCGGCCCGTCAGGGACCGGCAAGTCGGTTTTCCTCAAGTCGATGATCGGGCTGCTCAAGCCCGACCGCGGCCGCTGCGTGATCAACGGTGTCGACATCGTCACCTGCTCCGAGCACAAGCTCTACGAGATCCGGAAGCTCTTCGGCGTCCTTTTCCAGGACGGCGCGCTGTTCGGCTCGATGAACCTCTACGACAACGTCGCCTTCCCGCTGCGCGAGCACACGAAGAAGTCCGAGACGGAGATCCGCCGGATCGTCCTCGAGAAGCTCGACATGACCGGTCTGAACGGCGCCGACAAGAAGCTCCCGGGCGAGATCTCCGGCGGGATGCGCAAGCGCGCCGGCCTGGCCCGCGCCCTGGTGCTCGACCCCGAGATCATCCTGGTCGACGAGCCGGACTCGGGCCTCGACCCGGTCCGCACCACCTACATCTCGCAGCTGTTCCTCGACGTCAACGCCCAGATCGACGCGACCTTCCTGATCGTCACGCACAACATCAACCTGGCCCGCACGGTTCCGGACAACCTGGGCATGCTCTTCCGCAAGGAACTGGTCATGTTCGGCCCGCGCGAGGTGCTGCTGACCAGCGAAGAGCCGGTCGTCAAGCAGTTCCTCAACGGCAAGATGCAGGGCCCGATCGGCATGTCCGAGGAGAAGGACTCCGCCCAGATGGCCGCCGAGCAGGCGATGTTCGACGCCGGCCACCACGCGGGCGGGGTCGAGGACATCAGCGGGGTGCCGCCGCAGATGCAGACGACGCCGGGCGTGGCGACCCGGATGGGCGCGGTCCGCCGCAAGGACCGGGTCATGGAGATCATGCACCGGCTGCCGCCGGCCGCGCAGGAAAGCATCATCGAGTCGCTGAGCCCGGAGGAGCAGCGCCACTACGGCGTGCGCCCGCACCGCGGCCAGCCGCAGCAGGTCGGGGCGCGCCCGCAGGGTGACGGCGTCCCGAACCAGCACCACGGGCAGTTGCCCGCCGACCAGGTGGCCCGGATCCCGGGCGGCGGCCAGCCGCCGAGACCCGGCACGCACCGGATGCCACCGCCACGCGACAACGGGCCAGGTGGCCGGTGAGTTCTCCCGCAACACAGGCGAAGATCCCCGGGATCGGCATGCTCCGCGAGACCGGGAACCTGTTCGCCCTCGGCCTGGACATCGTCCGCGGCCTGTTCCAGAGGCCCTTCCAGCTGCGGGAGTTCATCCAGCAGTCCTGGTTCATCGCGAGCGTGACCATCCTGCCGACGGCCCTGGTGGCCATCCCGTTCGGCGCGGTCATCTCGCTGCAGTTCGGCTCGCTCGCCCGCCAGCTGGGCGCGCAGTCCTACACCGGCGCGGGCTCCGTGCTCGCCACCGTGCAGCAGGCCAGTCCGCTGGTCACCGCGCTGCTGGTGGCGGGCGCGGGCGGCTCGGCCGTCTGCGCCGACATCGGCGCCCGGACCATCCGCGAAGAGATCGCCGCGATGGAGGTGCTCGGCGTCTCCGCGGTCCAGCGGCTGATCGTCCCGCGCACCCTCGCCATGATGCTGGTCGCGCTCCTGCTCAACGGCATGGTCAGCGTCATCGGCGTGCTCGGCGGCTACTTCTTCAACGTCGTGCTGCAGGGCGGGACGCCGGGCGCGTACCTGGCGAGCTTCTCCGCCCTCGCGCAGCTTCCCGACCTGTGGGTCGGTGAGATCAAGGCGCTGATCTTCGGGTTCATCGCCGCCGTCGTCGCGTCCTACCGGGGCCTGAACCCCTCCGGCGGCCCGAAGGGCGTCGGGGACGCGGTGAACCAGTCGGTGGTCATCACGTTCCTGCTGCTGTTCGTCGTGAACTTCGTGATCACCCTGATCTACCTGCAGATCGTGCCCGGAAAGCTGGACTAGCGCCATGACGTTCCTCCAGGGCGCGAAACGCGTCGCCAACCGTCCCCTGCAGACGCTGGACACCCTCGGTGACCAGATGTCGTTCTACGGCCGCGCGCTCCTGTGGACGCCGCGGACCATCCGCCGCTACACCAAAGAGGTGCTGCGGCTGCTGGCCGAGGTGAGCTTCGGCTCCGGCTCCCTCGCCGTCATCGGCGGCACGGTCGGCGTGATGGTCGGCCTGACGCTGTTCACCGGTGTCCTCGTCGGCCTCCAGGGCTACTCGGCGCTGAACTCGATCGGGACGTCGGCCTTCACGGGCTTCCTGACCGCGTTCTTCAACACCCGCGAGATCGCGCCGCTGGTCGCCGGGCTCGCGCTGTCCGCCACGGTCGGCGCCGGGTTCACCGCCCAGCTGGGCGCGATGCGGATCTCCGAGGAGATCGACGCCCTCGAAGTCATGGGTGTGCCGAGCCTGCCGTACCTGGTGACGACGCGGATCATCGCCGGGTTCGTCGCGGTCATCCCGCTCTACATCATCGGCCTGCTGAGCTCGTACCTCGCGTCGAGACTGGTCGTCATCTACATCTACGGCCAATCCGCGGGTACGTACGACCACTACTTCGACCTTTTCCTGCCACCGCAGGACGTGCTCTATTCGTTCATCAAGGTGCTGCTGTTCAGCGTCCTGATCATCCTGTCGCACTGCTACTTCGGGTACCGGGCGACCGGTGGCCCGGCCGGCGTCGGCGTCGCGGTCGGCAAGGCCGTGCGGCTGTCCATCGTCACGGTGTCGATCATGAACTTCTTCATCGGGTTCGCCATCTGGGGAACCGACGTCACGGTAAGGATCGCGGGATGAGGACGCTTCGACGCAGGCTGCTCGGCCTCCTGCTCATCGCCGTGATGGTCGGCGGGGTGGCGCTGTCCATCGCGCTCTACGACAAGGCGTTCACGCCGGTCGTGACGGTCAAGCTGCAGGCCGACAAGATCGGCAACCAGCTGATCAAGCAGTCCGACGTCAAGGTGCGCGGGCTGATCGTCGGGTCCGTCCAGGACATCGTGGCCACGGACAAGGGCGCCGAGCTCACGCTGGCGCTCAAGCCCGAGTCGGCGAAGCTGATCCCGGAGAACGTCTCGGCGCGGTTCCTGCCCAAGACGCTCTTCGGCGAACGGTTCGTGTCGCTGGAGATCCCGAAGGACCCGTCGGCGAAGGCCCTGGCCAACGGGGACGTCATCCCGCAGGACCGCACGTCGAACGCCGTCGAGCTGGAGCAGGCGTTCTCCCACCTGATGCCGGTGCTGCAGGCGGTGCAGCCGCAGAAGCTGTCGGCGACGCTCACGGCGATCTCGACCGCGCTGCAGGGCCGCGGCGACCAGCTCGGCGACACGCTGTCGCAGCTGGGCACCTACATCGGCGAGCTGAACCCGCACGAGCCCGAGCTGCAGCACAACCTCAAGGCGCTCGCGGAGTTCTCCGACCACCTGAAGGACGCGGCCCCGGACCTGGTGCAGAGCCTGGACAACCTGAGCACGACGACCCGGACCGTGGTCGACGAGCGGCAGAACCTGTCCAACCTCTACGGCAGCCTGACCCAGGCCTCGGTGGACCTGCAGACGTTCCTGCAGAACAACAAGGACAACATCATCTCCCTCGTCGACACCGCCCGGCCGACGGCCGAACTGCTGGCGAAGTACGCGCCGGAGTACCCCTGCGTGATCTCGCAGATGGCCAAGAACGTGCCGCTGATCGACCAGGCGCTGGGCAAGGGCACCGACAAGCCCGGCCTGCACGCGACCATCGAGATCATCGTGCCGCGCGCGCCCTACCAAGCAGGCAAGGAAGAGCCGCGGTTCGACGACAAGCGCGGGCCGCGCTGCTACGACATCAAGGACATCCCCAAGCCGTTCCCGTCCGAGCCGCCGGACGGCGCGTTCAAGGACGGCACCCTGCACCAGGCCGCGCCGAAGAGCGTGGGCGAGGGCCTCAACCCGGCCAAGTTCAAGGCCGACGCGGCCGGTGGAGGCAGCGGAGGCGGTGACAGCGCTGATCAACTTGCCTACTCGACGGCGGAGCAGGGCTTCCTGGCCGATCTGCTCGGCCCGCAGCTGGGCCTGAACGCCGCCGACGTCCCGGGCTGGAGCTCGCTGCTCGTCGGCCCGCTGTACCGGGGAGCGGAGGTGACGGTCAAGTGAGGGGCCTGCTCGCACCGCTGATCAAGCTCGGCGTCTTCGTGGTCGTCACGGTGCTGTTCACGACGATCCTCGGGATCAGCATCGCCAACATCAACACCACCAGCACCAACGCCTACAAGGCGCGCTTCACCGACGCGACGCTGCTGCTGCCCAACGACGACGTCCGCATCGCCGGCGTCCGGGTCGGGCAGGTCAAGGACGTCAAGATCGTCGACAAGCGCCAGGCCGAGGTCGAGTTCGAAGTGGACGCCGGCCGCACGCTGCCGGCCGGGGTGACCGCGCAGATCAAGTTCCGCAACCTGGTCGGCCAGCGGTACGTCTCGCTCGGCGAGGGCGAGAACTCCGGCGGCAAGACGCTGCAACCCGGCGGCACCATCCCGCTGGACCGCACCACGCCGGCGCTGGACCTGACCGAGCTGTTCAACGGCTTCAAGCCGCTGTTCACCGCGCTCAACCCGGACGACGTCAACAAGCTGTCCTACGAGGTCATCCAGGTCCTGCAGGGCGAGGGCGGCACCGTCGAAAGCCTGCTGTCGCACACGGCGTCGCTGGCCACCACCATCGCCGACAAGGACCAGGTGATCGGCGAGGTGATCGACAACCTCAACTCGGTGCTCGACACGGTCAACGCGCACACCCCGCAGCTCAACGACCTGATCGTCAAGCTGCAGCAGCTGGTGTCCGGCCTCGCCGCCGACCGCAAGCCCATCGGTGACGCGATCGAGAGCCTCGGCAACCTGGCCGAGACGACGTCCGGGCTGCTCGGCGAAGTCCGCGAGCCGCTGAAGAACGACATCGGCGCGCTGGGCACCCTGACCCAGCAGCTGAACAAGAACGAGCCGGAGCTGGAGCACTTCATCCAGTTCCTGCCGACCAAGGTGAGCACGCTGACCCGCACCGCGGACTACGGCTCCTGGTTCAACTTCTACGCCTGCGAGTTCTCCGGGACGGTCAGCTTGCCCCCATTGATTCCACCGGTCGAACTGCCGCTGATCCCGGCCAACCGGTCGAGGTGCCAGGGATGAAGTCCTTCCAGAAGCGCAACCCCGTGCCGATCGCGCTGGTCGGGATCGTCGTGCTGGCGCTCGGCTTCATCGCCGCGCTCAACTCCGACGACCTCCCGGTGATCGGCGGCGGCACCACGTACTCCGCCGAGTTCAGCGAGGCTTCCGGGCTGCAGAAGGACAACGACGTCCGGATCGCCGGCGTCAAGGTCGGCAAGGTCAGCGACATCGAGCTCGACGGCGCGTCGGTGAAGGTGTCGTTCAAGGTCAAGGACGCCTGGCTGGGCGACCGGACCAGCGCCGCGATCAAGATCAAGACGCTGCTCGGGCAGAAGTACCTGTCGCTGGACCCGCAGGGCGAGAACGCGCTGAACCCAGGCACCGGGATCCCGCGGGACCGCACGATGGCCCCCTATGACGTGCTCGACGCCTTCCGCGGGCTGTCCCAGACGGTCGACGACATCGACACGAAGCAGCTGGCGCAGAGCTTCGACACCATCTCGCAGACCTTCGCCAACACCCCG
The DNA here is from genome assembly GCF_053601215.1 of Amycolatopsis sp. NPDC004772. Classification (NCBI taxonomy): domain Bacteria; kingdom Bacillati; phylum Actinomycetota; class Actinomycetes; order Pseudonocardiales; family Pseudonocardiaceae; genus Amycolatopsis; species Amycolatopsis sp. NPDC004772. Next base: position 87,381 of record NZ_JBSGBK010000008.1, on the reverse strand, counting down.
GAGGACGTCCGGGGCGCGCTGTCCGGGCTGTCGAAGCTGTCGGACACGATCGCCTCGCGCGACCAACAGCTGTCGAACCTGCTGGCCAACACCCGCGAGGTGTCGCAGACGCTGGTCGACCGCGACGCCGAAGTGCAGAAGCTCCTGGAAGACGGCAACGACCTGCTCGGCGAGCTGGCCAAGCGCGAGGACGCGATCACCGCGCTGCTCAACGGCTCCCGCGAGCTCGCCACCCAGCTGCAAGGCCTGATCGACGACAACTCCCACCAGCTCGACCCGGTGCTGACCCAGCTCGACCAGCTGACGTCGATGCTGCAGCGCAACCAGGACTCCCTGGCCGAGGGGCTCAAGAAGTTCGCGCCCTTCATCCGCGTCTTCACCAACACCATCGGCAACGGCCGCTGGTTCGACAACTACATCTGCGGCCTGCTGCTGCCGTCGTTCGGCCCGATCAACGAAGAGGGGTGCTACACGAAATGAGTGACACCCGCTTCGGCCAGGCCCTGACCCGGGGCTTCACCATCGCGATCGTGCTCGCGCTCGTCGTCGCCGGCGGGATCTGGTGGACCCTCAAGGACGCCGGCCGCAACCACCTGACCGCGTACTTCGCCGGCGCCGTCGGCCTGTACGAGGGCAACAGCGTGCGGATGCTCGGCGTCGACATGGGCACCGTCACCAAGATCCAGCCCATGGGCGACCGGGTGAAGGTCGACTTCGAGTACGACCGCTCGGTCGCCGTCCCGGCCGACGCGAAGGCGCTCATCGTGGCGCCGTCGCTGGTGTCCGACCGGTACGTCCAGCTCGCCCCGGCCTACACCGGCGGCCCGCGCATCTCCGACGGCGCGGTGATCGGCCTCGACCGCACCGAGGTGCCCTTGGAGGTCGACCAGCTGGCCGCCAGCCTGGCCCGGGTCAGCGAGACGCTCGGCCCGAACGGCGCCAACAAGCAGGGGTCGCTGTCGAACCTGCTGAACACCGCGGCGGCCAACGTCGACGGCAACGGCCAGGCCCTGCACGACACGATCACCAAGCTCGGCCAGGCGGCCGGCACGCTGTCGGGCAACAAGGACGACCTGTTCTCCACGGTGGAGAACCTCGGCAAGTTCTCGCAGACGCTGGCCGACTCCGACAAGCAGGTCCGCACCTTCGAGTCCCGGCTCGCCGACGTCAGCGGCTACCTGGCGTCCGAAAAGGACAACCTGGCCGCGACCGTGCAGCAGCTGGGCACGACGCTCACCGCGGTGCAGGCGTTCATCGACCAGAACCACGACCGGCTCAAGTCCAATGTGGACAAGCTGGCCGGCATCACGAAGGTGCTCGTCGACCAGCGCAGCTCGCTCGCCGAGATCCTCGACGTCGCCCCGGTCGGCCTGAGCAACCTGGTCAACACCTACAACGGCGCGGCGGGCACGCTCGACGCCCGGCCGAACCTCAACGAACTGACCCAGCCGCCGCTGGTGATGATCTGCCGGCTGCTCAAGCAAGTCGGCACCAACGGCATCCCGGACGTGCTCGGCAACGCCTGCGAGAGCATCGCCGCCGTGGTCGACAAGGCGATCCCGCTGCCGTCCGTGGCGCAGACCGTGCAGGCCCTGCAGTCCGGCCAGCTGCCGCCGCTGCCGCTGCCCATCGCCGGGCAGCTCTACGGAGGTGGCCAGTGAAGAAGCTCCTGACCGTCGGAACGCTGGCCACCGCGTCCGCGCTGGTGCTGTCCGGCTGTGCCTTCAAGGGCATCTACGACCTGCCGCTGCCCGGGGGCGCCGACCTCGGCGACCACCCGTACACGGTGAACGTCGAGTTCCGGGACGTGCTCGACCTGACCCCGCAGGCCGGGGTGAAGGTCGACGAGGTGCCGGTCGGCCGGGTCGAGAACGTCGGGCTCACCAAGGACGGCTGGCACGCGCTGGTGACGTTGAAGGTCAACGGCGACATCAAGCTGCCGGCCAACGCGATCGCCAACGTCAAGCAGTCCAGCCTGCTCGGCGAGAAGTACGTCGAACTGGCCTCGCCGGGGGACGACCAGGCCCACGGGAAGCTCACCGACAACGCGACCATCCCGCTCGCCCGCACCAACCGCAGCGTCGAGGTCGAAGAACTGCTCGGCGCGCTGTCGCTGCTGCTCAACGGCGGTGGGGTCGACCAGCTCAACACCATCACCAAGGAGCTCAACAACGCCACGTCCGGCCGCGAGCCGGACATCAAGGCGCTGCTGGACAACGCGAACCAGCTGGTGACGAACCTCGACCGGCAGTCGCAGAACATCACCCGGGCCATCGACGGGCTCAACCGGCTCTCCTCGACCCTCAACGGCCAGAAGGACAAGCTGGTCGGCGCGGTCGACAACCTCGCGCCCGGGCTCGGCGTGCTGGAGCAGCAGCGCGGCCAGCTGGTCACCATGCTGCAGGCCCTGGACAACCTCTCCGGCGTCGCCACCGACACGGTCAACAAGTCGCAGAAGGACCTCGTCGCCGACCTCAAGGCGCTGACGCCGACGCTGCAGAAGCTCGGCGAGGCGGGCAACGACCTGCCGAAGGCCCTGGAGATCCTGCTGACGTTCCCGTTCAGCGACCAGGCCGTCAACGACGTCAAGGGCGACTACTTCAACCTGTTCGCGAAGGTGGACCTGAACCTGAAGACCGTCGTCGAGAACCTGGGCAACAGCCGGCAGAACGCGCTCTCCGGGCAGCTGCCGCTGGCCGGCCTGACCGGCGGGGTCCAGGGCACGCAGGCCAACCAGCCGCCGCCGCTGCCCATCCCCGGGGCCGGCACCCAGTCCGCGCAGTCGAAGCCGGGCCTGGGCAACCTCTTCGGGCTGCTGGGAGGTGCGGGCTGATGCTGATCCGCCGGACGAAGATCCAGTTGGTGGCCTTCGCGGTCATCTCCGTCGTCGCGATCGTGTACGCGCTGATCCGGTTCGCCGGGCTCGGCAGCGTCTTCGGCAACGACGGCTACACGGTCAAGCTGCAGCTCGACGAATCGGGCGGCATCTTCACCAACGCCGAAGTCACCTACCGCGGCTTCAACATCGGCCGGGTCGGCGAAATGCGGCTGACGCCGACCGGGCTCGAGGCCGACCTGAACATCGACCCGTCGGCCCCGAAGGTGCCCGCGGACCTCGACGCCGTCGTCGCCAACCGCTCGGCGGTCGGCGAGCAGTACGTCGACCTGCGCCCCAAAGCCGACCAGGGCCCGTACCTCGCCGGCGGCTCGGTGATCCCGGCGACCAAGACGACCACCCCGGTCAGCACCGACCGCCTGATCGGCGACCTCGACTCGCTCGCCGCGTCGGTCCCGGTCGACTCGCTGCGCACGGTCGTCGACGAGTCCTACGACGCCTTCCGCGGCACCGGCGGCGACCTGCAGAAGCTGCTGGACACCGCGCGCAGCTTCACCACGACGGCGCAGCAGTACCTGCCGCAGACGATCCAGCTCCTGGACGCCGGCGGCCAGGTGCTCGACACGCAGAACGACGAGGCGCAGAACTTCGCGTCGTTCAGCAAGAGCCTCAACGAACTCACCGGCACGCTGAAGAACTCCGACGGCGACCTGCGCAAGCTGATCGGCATCACACCGCAGGTGGCCGCGCAAGTCAGCCAGGTGCTGCAGGAGTCCGGCCCCGGGCTCGGCGCGCTGACGGCGAACCTGCTCACCACGGCCAACCTGACCGTCACCCGGCTCGACGGCATCGAGCAGGGCCTGGTCACGTACCCGGCGCTGGCCGGGGCGGCCAGCAGCGTGGCGCCCGGCGACGGCACCGCGCACCTCGGCCTGGTGCTCAACCTGTTCAACCCGCCGTCGTGCACCAAGGGCTACCTGCCGTACTCGCAGTACCGCACCGGGAACGACCTCTCGGCGAAGCCGGCGAAGGAAGACGCGTACTGTGCCGAACCGAAGGGCAGCCCGATCAACGTCCGCGGTTCGCAGAACGCGCCGTACGGCGGGGTGCCGGTCGCGCCGTCGGACAGCGACGTCGCGGCCAACAAGAACCGGCCGGCCGAAGAGCTGGCCGAGGAGCGGGACACCCGGGGCGTTCCGGGCATCGTCGGCAGCCCCGGCGTCAGCCTGAACAGCCTGGGCTCGCTGCTCGGCCTGTCCTGACGGGGATTTGATGACCGTTACCTACTCTGGAGTGTCATGAGCACGGACGAGCCGGCCCCCTCGGCGGAGGTCTCCGAGAAGCCGGCGAAGGACCCTTCGCGGACCCTGGTGCTCGGCGCCGGGGCGCTGGCGCTGGCCGCCCTGATCGCCGCGGCGTTCTTCGGCATCCAGTGGTGGGCGGCCGCGGCCGACGACAACGCCGGTCTGGCGGCCTCGCGCGAGGCCGTCGTCAAGGCGGGCACGAACGCGCTGAAGGCCTACACCGAGGTCGACTACACCGACCTCGACGGCTTCTTCGCCCGGCAGAAGGCGGTGTCGGACGACAAGATGGCGCAGCAGATCGACCAGTCCGCGCCGACCTTCCGCAAGGCGCTCTCCGACGCCAAGACGAAGGTCACCACCGACGTCCAGGACATCGCCGTCGAGGAGCTCGACGACCACGAAGGCAAGGCCAGCTTCCTCGCCGCCATCGCCACCACCGTCACCCAGGGGGACAAGAGCAGCGCGAAGCCGCTGCGCCTCGAGGTGTCGATGACCCGGGTGGGCGAGGAGTGGAAGCTGTCCGGCATCGACAGTGTTCCGCTCGTTGCGGCCGGCCAGTGAGGCTTATTCTGGCTAGCCCGGCGCAACCCACCCGCAGCCGCCTGAGCAGCAGTTACCTAGCGCCGGGCGACGGCTGAATAAGCCTCACCAGCGTCACGTCTAAGGAGCTTGTAGTGCCTCCCTCCCGCCGCCAGCCGCCGCGCAGCACTCCGACGCCGTCGCGGCGTCCTCGCGTGGCCGGGCTGCGCAAGCCCGCGACGGACGAGTCCGCCGCCGAGCGGACCGGCCAGCAGCCCGCCGTCCCGTCCGCCGAGACGCGGAAGCCGCGGCCGAGGCCGGCGCCGCGGCCGATGCCCCGGCCGGTCGCCAAGCCGGCCGAACCGGTGGAGCCGGCCGGCGGGCAGCTCGACACCGCGGCCGCCGAGGACACGCAGGTGTTCGCGGCCGTCGAGGCCGAACCCCAGGTCGACGCGCTCACGGGGGAGCCCGCGGCCGAGGAGGAGGTCGCGGAGCGGCCGGCGCCGCGGCGGAAGAAGCGGGACACCGGGATCGCGAAGCCGACCGAGGAAGCCGAGGTCGTCGCTGCGGAAGACGAGCCGGCGAAGCCCGCGGGCTCGAAGGTGCCGAAGCCGTACCTGGTCGCCGGCGCGCTGGTGCTGGTCGCGCTGATCCTGGGCGGGCTGGCGTTCTGGTTCAAGTCCGAAGAGGTCAAGGTCTCCTCGGCGACGAGCAACACGGCGCTCCTGGACGTCGCGAAGACGGCCCAGGTCAAGGACGCGGTGTCGAAGGCGGCCGAGGCACTGTTCTCCTACGACTTCAGCAACATCAAGAAGACCGAGGACGCGGCGAACGACCTGCTCGCCAACGACGACGTCAAGAACAAGTACAACTCGCTGATGGGCGAGGTGAAGCGGCTGGCGCCGCAGCAGAAGATGATCGTGACGTGCAAGGTGACGCGCGCGGCGGTGATCATGCTGAACGGCGACCTGGCGAAGGTGATGGTCTTCGTGGACCAGACCTCCACCCGCACGGACACGAAGAAGACGACGGCGGGCACCGCCCAGCTCCACCTGAACGCCCAGCTCCAGGGCGACAAGTGGAAGATCACCGACATGGACACCTACAACGCCCCGAAGATCCCGGCGGCGTCGCCGGCCCCCTCGTCGGCCCCGGCTTCCCCGTCGCCGACGAAGTAGCCGGGAGCGGCACTTTCCCGTGAAAGTGCCGCCGTTCCACCGGCTTCGGGGCTCAGGTCTCGCGCAGCTTGAACCGGGCCTTGCGGGCCTGCTTGGCGAGCTTGGCGTCCGGGTGCTCCCGCGCGATCACGTCCAGCAGGTGGAGCCGGGCCGGATGGTCCGCCGCGGCGATCACCCCGACGACGGAGCCCGGGTCGTCCAGTTCGGCCAGGTCGTCGAACAGGACCCCCAGCTCGTCCATCGCCGCCCAGTGATCGGTCATGCCGAGGCACATCTCGCCGGCGGTCAGGGTTTCGGCCGTCGTCTCGCCGCGTTCGACCAGCCATGCCGCCGTGACCGCACCCGGGATGCCACCTTTTTCGCGGACGGTTCGGCCGACCGCGAGGCCGGCATCGCCGGTCTCGCCGAGCGCCAGCAACGCGAACAGCCGCTGAGCCGGGCTTTCCGCTTCCTGGAGGAAATCCGCGGCTTCCGCGGCGGCGTCGGCCGGGGATCGGTGAGCCACCCAGGCGGCCACTTCGGCTTCGGCGATCTCCGGCGACGCGTCCGCGACGTGCGCACAGAGGACTTCGAGCGGGGCGGTGGCCAGTTCGCCGAGGATCGGCGCGTCGGCACCCTCGTCGCGGAGCATCCGGTTCAGAGTCCACAGGGCGAGGGGAGTCAAGCTCACGAGGGTGGCGTCGGGTTCGGGACGGCCGGTGAGCTCGGAAATGTCGGCGAGCTCTTCCGCGTCGGCCTCGCTCCGCTCGATCGCCCCGAGGCGGTCCAGGACCTCCAGGGTCGCCCGGAGGGCGTGGCGCCACCGTGAGTTCTCCCGGATTTCGAGCCCCACCGCCAAGGCCGGCATCTGGTCGGCCAGTCCGTACAGCAGCTCCAGCGGCATCGGCGTGCCGCCCGCCGAGTACAGCGTCATCTGCAACGCGCCGAGGAAGTCCAGGCACAGCATCCCGAACTCGATCGGCATCTCTTCGTCCTCGACGGCGAGGCCGTAACCGGCTTCCCCCAGTGTTTCGAATGCGCGGGCCCACAGCTCCAGCGGTTGCTTGAGCAGCTTCGCGTTCTTCTTCACCGGCACGTGCGCGCCCTTCAGGATCCGCACGAGCCCGCACGCTTCGGCCCACCGTGGGATCAGCGTGAGCCTCGGTTCGGTGGTGCCGTCCAGGTCCGTGACGTAGCGCCGCAGGTCGGCCAGCGCTGCGCTGCGCTCGGCAGCGGCCTGTGCTTCGGCCGGAGACGGCAGCCGCACGGGCGGCAGGGCTGGCAGGTCGGCTTCGAGTTCGCATGCCTCGCACATGCCGGCCAGTGTGGCAGCGCGAACTACCCACGTTGGTAATGGCTCCCACCGGGCGGTGTGGGCGACTCTCGGTGGGTGAAGACATCGCGGCCGCTCGAGGTGGCTCTGATCGGTGCGGGGCTGATCGCCCGGCTGCACCTGGAAGCGTGGCTCGGTGCCGGGGCCGTCGTGCGGGTCCACTCCGACGACGGCCGGGGTGCCGAGCTCGCGCGGGAGTTCGGCGCGAAGTCCGCCGGGTCCCTGGCCGAGGCGCTCGACGGGGCCGATGCCGTCGACATCTGCACGCCGACCGCGAGCCACCACCAGATCGCCATGACCGCCATCGCCGCCGGGGTCGGCGTCGTGTGCGAGAAGCCGCTGGCCGCCAGCGCCGAAGAGGCCGAGGAGATCGTCGACGCCGCCGAGAAGGCCGGCGTGCGGCTCTACGCCGCCCACGACGTGCGGTTCGCCGCTCCCTACGCCCGGCTTCACGAGCTCGTCGCGAGCGGGCGGCTGGGCGAAGGCGCGATCGGCCGGTTCTCCTTCTCCGCCTACCACCCGCGGCCCTGGACCGGGACCGCCTCCGCGCGGTCGGGCGGCATCCTCACCGACCAGCTGCTGCACGGCGCCGACCTCGCCCACTGGGTCTTCGGGGACGTCGTCCGCGTGCACGCCTGCTACCAGGGCGACATCGCCACCCCGGCCCCCGAAGGAGCCGTCGCCACCGGGACCGCCGTGCTCACCCACGCCACCGGGGCCATCAGCCAGGTCGTCAGCCGGTGGACCGCGACGCCGCGGCCGCCGGTGCGAGTGGCCTTCCACGTGTCGGGCACCGGCGGGACGGTCAGCTACGACTCCGAGTGGCCCCAGGAAGTCCGGGTGGTCGACGGCGGGGCCGAGAACTTCGGCTACGGCGGGCCGTCGGTGTTCGCCACCGAAATGCGGGAGTTCGCCACGGCCTTCGCGGGCGGCCCCGAACCGCGGATCGGGGCGACGGACGCGCTGGCCGCCGTGCGGATCATCCACGCCGCCGCCGAGTCCGCGTGGACCGGGCGGGCCGTCGAACTTCCGGTGAGGGGAGCAGCGTGAAGGTCGCCATCCTGTCGTCCGCGCCCGAACACCATGCCAAGGCGTTGCGCAGCATGCCGGACGTCGAAGTCGTCGCCACCGCGAGCTGGGACGCGTTCGAGCCGGTCCGGCTGGCGGCCGAGGCCGGCGCGCGCGTGCTGTGCGAACACCCGACGGCCGCGAAGGAAGCGGACCTGAAAGCCATGGTCGACGCCGGGGGCGACCGGCTCACCTTCGCGTCCCCGGCTTGCCACGGCGAGGCGTTCGCGGTGGTGCGCAAGGGAATCGCCGACGGCGGCATCGGCGAGCCGACGACCGTGCTCGGGTCGTTGACCACCAGTGCGGACGGGGTGCTGGGGGCCGCCGCGCCGTACCTGCTCGACCTGGCCGACGCCGTCCTCGGCGGTGAGCCCGCGCAGCAGGTGTACGCCCAGACCAACATCGTCCTCAGTGGACGGACCGGGGAAAGCGCTGCCGTGCTCACCGTGCGGTACCGCAGCGGGCAGGTGGCGTCGTTCGACTGCCGCCGCAGCGGGTCCGCGACGGGCCGGCCCGCCGTCACCTTCATCGGGGACAAGGGGAGCGTGCAGTACGACGCCGGTCCGCGGCTGCTCGACGGCGAGCGGCCCGAGCTGGGCGGCGAGGACCTGCATGCCTTGCTGCTCAACGACTTCCTCGCCGGCACTGGCCCCGCGCCGGACGGCCCGTCCGCGCTCAGAACGTTCCGGATCGTTCAGGCGGCCTACGAATCGGCGCACACCGGGCAGCCCGTGGACCTGCCGCCCGCCGGCTGACGCAACTCCGTCCGGAAGGGGCTTTCTCCTGTGCCACAGGGGAAAGCCCCTTTTCGGTGGGCCTGGGTGGCCCGCCCGGAGGGCCCTACCAGAGTGAGGGATGTCGCCTTGCGGTGGCTCGCCTAGCCTGAATCGAGTATGAAAATACTGCTCTGTGCTGGGAGATTCCCGAAATAGGTGGAGGCCGCGATGAGTGCTACGCAGGTGAAAATCGCGTTGAGCGGGGGACCGGCCGAACTGGCGCTGGCGCACCGGAGCGTCGACGCCGCCGCGCTGGAGAACACGCTCAAGATCCGCCACGGCGCCGGGTACGAGCATTTCGTGCACGGCGGCGAATTCCAGGCCGTCGACGGCTGCGACATCGCGGTGTTCCGCTGGTCGCACCGCACGAAGATCGCCGAATAGAACCCACGGGAAAGGTTTCCATGACCGACGCAATCTCCTTCGAGGTGCCGTGGGATCGGACCGACAAGTTCGATCCGCCCGCGATTTTCGACGCGCTGCGCGAAGAACGTCCGCTCGCGAAGATGGTCTACCCGGATGGGCACGTCGGCTGGATCGTCTCCAGCTACGAGCTGGTCCGCGAGGTCCTCAGCGACCTGCGGTTCAGCCACAGCTGCGAGGTCGGCCACTTCCCGGTCACCCACCAGGGCCAGGTCATCCCGACCCACCCGCTGATCCCCGGCATGTTCATCCACATGGACCCGCCCGAGCACACCCGCTACCGCAAGCTGCTGACCGGCGAGTTCACCGTCCGCCGTACCAGCCGGCTGATCCCGCGCGTCGAGGCCGTGGCCGCCGAGCAGATCGAGGTCATGCGGGCCAAGGGCGGGACCGCCGACATCGTCATGGACTTCGCCAAGCCGCTCGTCCTGCGCATGCTGGGCGAACTCGTCGGCCTGCCCTACGAGGAACGTGACCGGTACGTGCCCGCGGTGACGCTCCTGCACGACGCGGAAGCGGACCCGGCCGAGGCCGCGGCCGCCTACGAGGTGGCCGGGAAGTTCTTCGACGAGGTCATCGAGCGGCGGCGGCAGCAGCCCCAGGACGACCTGATCAGCTCGCTGGTCACCGAGGACCTGACCCAGGAGGAACTGCGCAACATCGTCACCCTGCTGCTGTTCGCCGGGTACGAGACCACCGAAGGCGCGCTCGCCACCGGCGTCTTCGCGCTGCTGCACCACACCGGCCAGCTGGCGAAGCTGCGGGCGGAGCCGGAGAAGCTCGACGCCGCGATCGAGGAGCTGCTGCGCTACCTGACCGTCAACCAGTACCACACCTACCGCACCGCGCTGGAGGACGTGAAGCTGGAGGGCGAGCTGATCAAGAAGGGCGACACGGTGACAGTGTCGCTGCCCGCGGCCAACCGCGACCCGGCGAAGTTCGGCTGTCCCGCGGAGCTGGACATCGAGCGCGACACCTCCGGGCACGTGGCCTTCGGCTTCGGCATCCACCAGTGCCTGGGCCAGAACCTGGCGCGCATCGAGCTGCGCGCCGGCTTCACCGCGCTCCTGCGGGCGTTCCCCGGCCTGAAGCTGGCCGTCCCGGCCGACGAGGTTCCGCTGCGGCTGAAGGGTTCCGTCTTCTCGGTGAAGAAGCTCCCCGTCTCCTGGTGAGCGTTCTTCCCCACGTATAGCCGAAAGGATCTGCGGCACAGTGCGCACCGATCTCATCAAGCCACTTCACGTCGCACTCCTGGAGAACGCGACCCGCTTCGCCGGCAAAACCGCCTTCGCCGACGACCACCGGGCCGTCACCTACGGCGACCTCGAGGCGCGGACGCGGCGGCTGGCCGGGCACCTGGCCGGCCTCGGCGTCCGGCACGGGGACCGGGTGGCGATCTGCCTCGGCAACCGGGTGTCCACTGTGGAGAGTTACTACGCGGTCCTGCGGGCGGGCGGCGTCGGCGTGCCGCTCAACCCCGGGGCGGCGACCGCCGAGCTCGAGCACCCGCTGATCGACAGCGGCGCCACGGTCGTCATCACCGACGCGACCCAGGCGGCCCGGCTGCCGTTCGCGCCGCACGTCCAGGTGCTGGTGACCGGCGACGACGTCCCGGCGGGCGCGCACTCGTACGACGAACTCGCCGGCACCGAACCGGCCGAGCCCGCCGCGGACGACCTCGGCCTCGACGAACCGGCGTGGATGTTCTACACCTCCGGGACGACCGGACGGCCCAAGGGCGTCGTGTCGACCCAGCGCAACTGCCTGTGGTCCGTCGCGTCCTGCTACGTCCCGATCCCCGGGCTGAGCGACGAAGACCGGGTGCTCTGGCCGCTCCCGCTGTTCCACAGCCTTTCGCACATCGCCTGCGTCCTGTCCGCCACCGTGGTCGGCGCGACCGTCCGGATCGCCGACGGCAGCTCCGCCGACGACGTCATGCGGCTGCTGCGGGCCGAGGGCACGACGTTCCTGGCCGGCGTGCCGACCACCTACCACCACCTCGTGCGGGCCGCCCGCCAGAGCGGGTTTTCCGCCCCGAGCCTGCGCATCGGCCTGGCCGGGGGCGCGGTCCTCGGCGCCGGGCTGCGCAGCGACTTCGAAGAGACCTTCGGCGTCCCGCTGATCGACGCCTACGGCAGCACCGAGACCTGCGGGGCCATCACCATGAACCCGCCGGACGGCGCCCGGGTCGACGGCTCGTGCGGCCGGCCCGTGCCCGGCGTCGGCGTGCGCGTCGTCGACCCCGAGACCGGGCTCGAGGTCCCGGCCGGCCAGGAGGGCGAGGTCTGGGTCAGCGGGCCGAACGTCATGCTCGGCTACCACAACAGCCCGGAGGCGACCGCCGCGGCGATGCGCGACGGCTGGTTCCGCACCGGCGACCTGGCCCGCCGCGACGACGCCGGCTACTTCACCATTTGCGGCCGGATCAAGGAACTCGTCATCCGGGGCGGCGCGAACATCCACCCTGGCGAGATCGAAGCCGTCCTGCGCACGGCCGAGGGCGTCGCGGACGCGGCGGTCGGCGGCGTCCCGCACGACACGCTCGGCGAGGTGCCGGTCGCCTACGTGATCCCCGGGCCGGACGGGTTCGACGCGGGCGAGCTGATCGCGAAGTGCCGCGAACAGCTGTCCGCGTACAAGGTGCCCGAGCGGATCATCGAGGTCGCCCACATCCCGCGGACCGCGTCGGGCAAGGTCCGGCGGAACCTGCTAGCCGACGAGCCCGGTGCGCTGCGGTACGCCGCGGCCGAACACGAGGAGCAGTCCCGCTCCGCCGACGAGGCGGTCGCGGCGGCGCTGCGGACGCGACTGTCCGGTTTGGACGAACGCGCGCAGGGCGAGTTCCTGGAAGACCTCGTCCGCACCCAGGCGGCCGACGTGCTGGGGCAGCCGGTCCCGGCCGGGCGCGCGTTCCGCGACCTCGGCTTCACCTCGCTGGCCATCGTCGAGCTGCGCAACCGGCTGACCGAGCACACCGGCCTCTGGCTGCCCGCCAGCGCCGTCTTCGACCACCCGACGCCGGCGGCGCTGGCCACCCGCGTCCGGGCCGAGCTGCTCGGGCTCACCCAGGACTTCGCCGAGCCGGTGGTGGCGGCCGACCCGGACGAGCCGATCGCGATCGTCGGCATGGCGTGCCGGCTGCCGGGCGGTGTGACCTCCCCGGACGAGCTGTGGCGGCTGGTGGCCGAGCGCGTCGACGCCGTCTCGGCGTTCCCCGAGGACCGCGGCTGGGACCTCGACACCCTGATCGACCCGGACCGGGAACGCGCCGGGACGTCGTACGTCGGCCAGGGCGGCTTCCTGCACGACGCCGGCCAGTTCGACGCGGGCTTTTTCGGGATCTCGCCCCGTGAGGCCGTCGCGATGGACCCGCAGCAGCGGCTGCTGCTGGAGACGTCGTGGGAGGCCCTCGAGCACGCCGGCGTCGACCCGATCGCGTTGAAGGGCACCGACACCGGGGTGTTCTCCGGCCTGATGGGCCAGGGCTACGGAGCCGGTGCGGTGTCGCCGGAACTCGAAGGCTTCGTCACCACCGGGGTCGCGTCGAGCGTGGCCTCGGGCCGGGTGTCGTACGTGCTGGGCCTGGAGGGCCCGGCGGTCACCGTGGACACGGCGTGCTCGTCGTCGCTGGTCGCGATGCACCTCGCGGCGCAGGCGCTGCGGCAGGGTGAGTGCTCGATGGCGCTGGCCGGCGGGGTCACCGTGATGGCGACGCCGGGGTCGTTCGTCGAGTTCTCCCGCCAGCGCGCGCTGGCCCCCGACGGGCGGTGCAAGGCCTTCGCGGCGGCGGCCGACGGCACCGGCTGGTCCGAAGGCGTCGGCGTGGTCGTCCTCGAGCGGCTTTCGGTGGCGCGGGAGCGCGGCCACCGGGTCCTCGCCGTGCTGCGCGGCAGCGCGGTCAACCAGGACGGCGCCTCGAACGGGCTCACCGCGCCGAACGGCCTCTCGCAGCAGCGGGTCATCCGCCGCGCGCTGGCCGCCGCGGGCCTGGGACCGTCCGATGTGGACGCCGTCGAGGCGCACGGCACCGGGACGACCCTGGGTGATCCGATCGAGGCGCAGGCCCTGCTGGCCACCTACGGCCAGGAGCGTGAGACGCCGTTGTGGCTCGGGTCGCTGAAGTCGAACATCGGGCACGCGCAGGCGGCCGCGGGCGTCGCGGGCGTGATCAAGATGGTGCAGGCGCTGCGGCACGAGGTTCTGCCGCCGACACTGCATGTCGACAAACCGACTCTCGAGGTGGACTGGGCCGCCGGGGCCGTCGAACTGCTGACGGAAGCCCGTGAGTGGCCGCGCCACGGCCGGCCGCGCCGGGCCGGGGTGTCGTCGTTCGGCGTCAGCGGCACCAACGCGCACCTGATCATCGAGGAAGCCCCCGCCGAGGAGGCGGTCTCCACCTCGGAAGCCCCGGTGGTGCCGCTGGTGGTGTCGGCACGCAGCAAGGAGGCGCTGTCCGGGCAGGCCGAACGGCTGGCGACGTTCCTCGAAGGGGACGTCTCGCTGACCGAGGTTGCCACGGCCCTGGTGTCGCGGCGGGCGGTGCTGGACGAGCGCGCGGTCGTCGTGGCCGGTTCCCGCGAGGAAGCCGTGACCGGCCTGCGGAACCTGGTCCGCCGCGAAAGCGGGACGCCGGGCAAGGTCGTGTGGGTCTTCCCCGGCCAGGGGACGCAGTGGGCCGGGATGGGCCGCGAGCTCCTCGACGCCTCGCCGGTGTTCGCCGAGCGGATCGCCGAGTGCGCGGCCGCGCTGGAGCCGTGGATCGACTGGTCGCTGCTGGACGTCCTCCGTGGCGAGGGTGACCTGGACCGGGTCGATGTGCTGCAGCCCGCGTGTTTCGCGGTGATGGTGGGTTTGGCCGCCGTGTGGGAGTCCGTGGGGGTGCGCCCGGACGCCGTCGTCGGCCACTCGCAGGGCGAGATCGCGGCCGCGTGTGTGTCGGGTGCGCTGTCGCTGGAAGACGCGGCCAAGGTGGTGGCCCTGCGCAGCCAGGCCATCGCGGCGGAACTCTCCGGCCGCGGCGGGATGGCTTCGGTCGCCCTGGGCGAGGATGACGTCGTCTCGCGGCTGGCGGACGGGGTCGAGGTGGCCGCCGTCAACGGGCTCACCTCGGTCGTGATCGCCGGGGACGCCCAGGCCCTCGACGAGACCCTCGAAGTCCTGTCCGGCGAAGGAATCCGCGTGCGGCGGGTGGCCGTGGACTACGCGTCCCACACCCGGCACGTCGAAGACATCGAGGACACCCTGGCCGAGACCCTGGCCGGGATCCGCGCGCAGGCGCCGGTGGTGCCGTTCTACTCGACCGTCACGAGCGAGTGGATTCGCGACGCCGGTGTCCTGGACGGCGGCTACTGGTACCGGAACCTGCGCAACCAGGTCCGGTTCGGCGCGGCCGCGGCGGCGCTGCTCGACCAGGGCCACACGGTGTTCGTCGAGGTCAGCGCGCACCCGGTGACGGTCCAGCCGCTGAGCGAGCTCACCGACGCGGTCGTCGTCGGGACCTTGCGGCGGGACGACGGCGGCCTGCGGCGCCTGCTGACCTCGATGGGCGAGGTGTTCACCGGCGGCGTCGATGTGGACTGGACCGCGGTGGTGCCCGCCGCCGGCTGGGTGGACCTGCCGACCTACGCCTTCGACCACCGGCACTACTGGCTCGAACCGGCCGCCCCCGAGTCGGCCGGCGACCCCCTCCTGGGCACGATCGTCAGCTCGCCCGGCTCGGACCGCCTCACCGCCGTGGCCCGGTGGACCCGCCGGACGCAGCCCTGGGCGGCGGACGGCCTGGTGCCGAACGCGGCCCTGGTCGAGGCGGCGATCCGGCTCGGCGACCTGGCCGCCACCCCCTTCCTCGCCGACCTGACCATCGACACGCCGGTGGTGCTGCCGCAGCGCGGCGGCCGGGACGTCCAGCTGATCGTCGGCGAGCCCGGCGAGCAGCGGCGGCGGCCGATCGAGGTCTTCTCCCGCGAGGCGGACGGACCGTGGACGCGGCACGCCCACGGCACCCTTGCCCCTCCCGCCGCCGCCGAGGTGCCTGACCCGGCGGCGGCGGGAGTCGCCACCGACGTCACCGTCGACGGCCTGCGGGACGCCGACCGCTTCGGCATCCACCCCGCGCTGCTCGACGCGGCCGTCCGCACGGTCGTCGGCGACGACCTGCTCCCGTCCGTCTGGACCGGCGTGTCCCTGCTGGCTTCCGGGGCCACCGCGGTGACCGTGACGCCGACGGCGACCGGCCTGCGGCTGACCGACCCGGCCGGGCAGCCCGTCCTGACCGTCGACGCGGTGCGCGGCACGTCGTTCGCGCGGGAACCGGGGACCACCGACGCGCTCTTCCGCGTCGACTGGACCGAAATCCCGCTTCCCGCGGGCGAAGCCGGCTTCGTCACCCACGAAGCCACGTCGGTCGAGGGCACCCTCTCCGCGCTGCAGGCCTGGCTGGCGGACCCGGCGGAAACCCGGCTGGCCGTCGTCACCGGGGACGGCACCGAACCCGGCGCGGCCGCGATCTGGGGCCTGGTGCGCTCGGCGCAGTCGGAACACCCTGGCCGGATCGTCCTGGCCGACCTCGACGACCACGCCGCGCTGCCCGCCGTGGTGGCGAGCGGCGAACCCCAGGTCAGGGTGCGTGACGGCGTCGCTTCGGTGCCGCGGCTGGCCCGGGTGGCCCCGCTCCCGCAAGCGCGGCCGCTCGACCCCGAGGGCACCGTCCTGATCACCGGCGGTACCGGCACGCTCGGCGCGCTGACCGCCCGGCACCTCGTCACCGCGCACGGTGTCCGGCACCTGGTGCTGGTCAGCCGCCGCGGCGAGGCCCCCGAACTGCACGCCGAGCTGACCGCGCTCGGGGCGTCCGTCACCATCGCCGCCTGCGACGTGGCCGACCGGGCGCAACTCGAGGCCGTCCTGCAGGCGATCCCGGCCGAGCACCCGCTCACCGCCGTGATCCACACCGCCGGCGTGCTGGCCGACGGTGTCATCACCGAGCTGACCCCCGACCGGCTCGAAACCGTGCGGCGCCCGAAGGTCGACGCCACCCGGCACCTGGACGAACTCACCCGAGACGCCGACCTCGCCGCGTTCGTGCTGTTCTCCTCGGCCGCGGGCGTGCTCGGCAACCCCGGCCAGGCCGGCTACGCGGCCGCCAACGCCGAGCTGGACGCGTTGGCGCATCAGCGAACCAGCCGGGGTCTGCCGGCCGTGTCCATCGCCTGGGGCTACTGGTCGGCGGTCAGCGGCATGACCGAGCACCTGGGGGCCGCCGACCTGCGGCGCAACCAGCGGATCGGCATGTCCGGCCTCCCCGCCGACGAAGGCATGGCCCTGCTGGACGCGGCCATCGGCACCGGCGGTGCGCTGGTCGCGGCCAAGTTCGACGTCGCCGCCCTGCGGGCGACGGCGAAGGCCGGCGGCCCGGTGCCGCCGCTGCTGCGCGGACTGGCCCCGCTGCCGCGCCGGACCGCGGCCAAGACCGCGTCGCTGACCGAGCGGCTGGCCGGGCTGGCCGGGGCCGAGCAGGCCGCAACCCTGCTCGACCTGGTCCGGCGGCACGCCGCCGAGGTCCTCGGCCACTCCGGGGCCGAGTCCGTCCACTCCGGACGGACGTTCAAGGACGCCGGCTTCGACTCGCTGACCGCGGTCGAGCTGCGGAACCGCCTCGCGGCCGCGACCGGGCTCACCCTGTCCCCGGCGCTGATCTTCGACTACCCGAAGCCCCCGGCGCTCGCGGAACACCTGCGCACCAAGCTGTTCGGCGAAACCGCGCGGCGGCCGGCCGAGATCGGCACCGCCGTCGTGGACGAGCCGATCGCGATCGTGGCGATGGCCTGCCGGTTCCCCGGCGGCGTGCGCAGCCCCGAGGACCTGTGGCGGCTGGTCGCCGACGGCGTCGACGCGGTCACCGAGTTCCCCGCCGACCGCGGCTGGGACACCGACCGGCTCTACCACGAAGACCCCGACCACGAGGGCACCACGTACGTCCGGCACGGCGCCTTCCTCGACGACGCCGCCGGGTTCGACGCCGCCTTCTTCGGCATCTCGCCGAACGAGGCGCTCGCCATGGACCCGCAGCAGCGGCTGCTGCTGGAGACGTCCTGGGAACTGTTCGAGCGGGCCGCGATCGACCCGACCACCCTGGCCGGGCAGGACATCGGTGTCTTCGCCGGCGTCAACAGCCACGACTACAGCGTGCGGATGCACCGGGCCACCGGGGTCGAGGGCTTCCGGCTCACCGGTGGCTCGGCGAGCGTGCTCTCCGGCCGCGTCGCCTACCACTACGGCGTCGAAGGCCCGGCCGTCACGGTCGACACCGCGTGCTCGTCTTCGCTGGTCGCGCTGCACCTGGCGGTGCAGGCGCTGCAGCGCGGCGAGTGCTCGATGGCGCTGGCCGGCGGCGTGATGGTGATGGGCACGGTCGAGACGTTCGTCGAGTTCTCGCGGCAGCGCGGCCTGGCGCCGGACGGCCGGTGCAAGGCGTTCGCCGACGCCGCCGACGGCACCGGCTGGTCCGAGGGCGTCGGCCTGCTCCTGGTGGAGCGGCTGTCCGAGGCGAGGCGAAAGGGCCACCAGGTCCTGGCCGTGGTCCGCGGCTCGGCGGTCAACTCCGACGGCGCGTCCAACGGCCTGACCGCCCCGAACGGCCCGTCCCAGCAGCGCGTGATCCGCAAGGCCCTGGCCGCCGCCGGACTGTCCACTTCGGACGTCGA
Organism: Amycolatopsis sp. NPDC004772; assembly: GCF_053601215.1. NCBI lineage: Bacteria > Bacillati > Actinomycetota > Actinomycetes > Pseudonocardiales > Pseudonocardiaceae > Amycolatopsis > Amycolatopsis sp. NPDC004772. Next base: position 69,263 of record NZ_JBSGBK010000008.1, on the reverse strand, counting down.
CGCGGTGGAGGCGCACGGCACCGGGACCACCCTGGGCGACCCGATCGAGGCCGAGGCGCTGCTCGCCACCTACGGGCAGGATCGCGAGCAGCCGCTGTGGCTCGGGTCGGTGAAGTCGAACCTCGGGCACACGCAGGCCGCGGCCGGGGTCGCGGGCGTGATCAAGATGGTCATGGCCATGCGCCACGGCGTCCTGCCCAAGACGCTGCACGTCGACCGGCCGTCGTCCCACGTGGACTGGTCGGCCGGGGCGGTGGAGCTGCTGACCGAGGCCCGCGACTGGCCGGCCGGCGGCCACCCGCGCCGGGCGGGCGTGTCCTCGTTCGGCATCGGCGGCACCAACGCGCACGTCGTCCTCGAAGAGGTGCCGCAACCGGCCGGGACCGCGGCCCCGGAGCCGGCCGGGTTCCTGGTGCCGGTGCTGCTCTCCGCGCGTTCGGCGGCCGGACTGCGCGGACAGGCCGCGCGGCTCGCCGACTTCCTCGGCACCGAGGTGCGCGTCCCCGACGTCGCCCACGCGCTCGCCACCACACGCGCCCAGCTCGACCACCGGGCCGTCGTCCTGGCCTCCGACCGGGACCAGCTCCGCGGCGACCTGGCCGCCTTCGGCCCTGGCGTCGTGTCCGGGACGCCGGTGGACGGCAAGCTGGCCGTCCTCTTCACCGGCCAGGGCAGCCAGTGGGTGGGCATGGGCCGCGAACTCGCCGAGACGTTCCCGGTCTTCCGCGACGCCTTCGAGGCCGCCTGCGCCGCCGTGGACGCGCACCTGGGCGGACGTCCGCTGCGCGAGGTCGTCTTCACCGACCGCGAGCTGCTCGACCGGACGATGTACACCCAGGGCGCGCTGTTCGCCGTGGAAACCGCGCTGTTCCGGCTCTTCGAGTCCTGGGGCGTCCGGCCGGACCTCCTGGCCGGCCACTCGATCGGCGAGCTTGCCGCCGCGCACGTGTCCGGCGTGCTGGACCTGGCCGAGGCGGGCGAACTGGTCGCCGCGCGCGGCCGGCTGATGCAGGCGCTGCCCGCGGGTGGCGCGATGGTGGCCGTCCAGGCGACCGAGGACGAGGTCGCGCCCCTGCTCGGCGCCGACGTCTGCGTCGCCGCGGTCAACGGCCCGGACTCGGTCGTGCTCTCCGGCGCCGAGGCCGCCGTGCTCGCCGCCGCGGCCGACCTGGCGGGCCGCGGCCGCAAGACGAAGCGGCTGACCGTCAGCCACGCCTTCCACTCGCCGCTGATGGAGCCGATGCTCGACGAGTTCCGGGCGGTCGCGGAACGCCTGACCTACCGGCCGGGGGCGCTGCCCGTCGTCTCGACGCTGACCGGGGAGATCGCGGCGCTCGACACCCCGGACTACTGGGTCCGCCAGGTGCGCGAGGCCGTGCGGTTCAGCGACGCCGTCACCGCGCTGAGCGGCCAGGGCGCGACGACGTACCTCGAACTCGGCCCGGGCGGGGCGCTCGCCGCCATGGCGCTCGGCACGCTCGGCGGGTCCGAGCAGAGCTGCGTCGCCACCCTGCGCAAGAACGGCGTGGAGGTCCCGGACGTCCTGACCGCGCTCGCCGAACTGCACGTCCGCGGCGTGGCCGTGGACTGGACGGCCGTCATCGACCGGCCGGGGACGGCGGTCGGTACCGTTCTGCCCACCTACGCCTTCCAGCACCAGCGCTTCTGGGTCGACACCGACGACACCCCGGAAATCGCCCCGCCTGCGGAGGCGGTCGCCGTTCGACCGGTGACCGACGTCCTCGAGCTGGTCCGCGAGAGCGCCGCGGTGGTGCTCGGGCACCGGGACGCCGACGCGTTCGACCTCGACCGGTCCTTCAAGGACCACGGGTTCGACTCCCTGAGCGCGATCAAGCTGCGCAACCGCCTGCGCGACTTCACCGGCGTCGACCTGCCCAGCACGCTGATCTTCGACTACCCGAACCCGGCCGTCCTCGCCGGCCACCTGCGGGCCGAGCTCGCCGGCGAGCGCCCGGCCGCGCCGGTCGTGGTGACGCGGGAGGTCTCCGACGAGCCGATCGCGATCGTCGGCATGAGCACCCGCCTGCCGGGCGGCGCGGACAGCCCCGAAGAGCTGTGGAACCTCGTCGCCGAAGGCCGGGACGCGATCACCGGCTTCCCCGTCGACCGCGGCTGGGACCTCGACGGCCTCTACCACCCCGACCCGGCCCACGCCGGGACGAGCTACACGCGCTCGGGCGGCTTCCTGCACGACGCGGCCCAGTTCGACGCCGGCCTCTTCGGCATTTCGCCGCGCGAAGCCCTCGCCATGGACCCGCAGCAGCGGCTGCTCCTGGAGACGTCGTGGGAGGCCCTCGAACGCGCGGGCGTCGACCCGCTCTCCGCGCGCGGCAGCGACGTCGGCGTCTTCACCGGGATCGTCCACCACGACTACGTGACGCGGCTGCGCGAAGTCCCCGAGGACGTCCAGGGCTACACGATGACCGGCACGGCTTCGAGCGTCGCGTCCGGCCGGGTGGCCTACGTCTTCGGCTTCGAGGGCCCGGCGGTCACCGTGGACACCGCGTGCTCGTCGTCGCTGGTCGCCATCCACCTCGCGGCGCAGGCGCTGCGGCAGGGCGAGTGCTCGATGGCGCTGGCCGGCGGCGCGACCGTGATGGCCAGCCCGGACGCCTTCCTGGAGTTCTCCCGCCAGCGCGGCCTGTCCGCCGACGGCCGGTGCAAGGCCTACGCGGAGGGCGCGGACGGCACGGGCTGGGCCGAGGGCGTCGGCGTGGTCGTGCTGGAGCGGCTTTCGGTGGCGCAGGAACGCGGGCACCGGGTCCTGGCCGTGCTGCGCGGCAGTGCGGTGAACCAGGACGGCGCGTCCAACGGCCTCACCGCCCCGAACGGGCCGTCGCAGCAGCGGGTGATCCGCGGCGCGCTGGCTTCGGCCGGACTCGCCCCGTCCGATGTGGACGTCGTCGAAGGCCACGGCACCGGCACGGCGCTGGGTGACCCGATCGAGGTCCAGGCGCTGCTGGCCACCTACGGGCAGGAGCGGGAAACGCCGCTGTGGCTCGGCTCGCTGAAGTCGAACATCGGGCACACGCAGGCCGCCGCCGGAGTGGTCGGCGTGATCAAGATGGTCATGGCCATGCGCAACGGCGTCATGCCGGCCACGCTGCACGCCGGCGAGCGCACGAGCCAGGTCGACTGGTCCGCGGGCGCGATCGAAGTCCTCACCGAGGCCCGGGAGTGGCCGCGCCCCGGGCGTCCGCGCCGGGCCGGCGTGTCCTCCTTCGGCGCCAGCGGCACGAACGCGCACCTGATCATCGAGGAAGGGCCGGATGCCGGTCTGCCGCGGCTTGTCGTGAGTGGTAACGCGGGTTCTAACCCGCCTTACCACTCACGACCGGCTGTGGTGCCGCTGGTGGTGTCCGCGCGCAGCACCGGTTCGCTGGCCGGGCAGGCCGGCCGGCTCGCCGCGGTGCTCGAAGACGAGTCGCCGGCCGGGGTGGCCAGGGCCCTGGTCTCGGGCCGCGCGACGCTGAACGAGCGCGCGGTCGTCATCGCGGGCTCGGCCGGCGAGGCCCAGGACGGCCTGCAGGCACTGGCCCGCGGCGAGAACGCCCCCGGTGTCGTGACCGGGACCGCGGGGAAGCCCGGCAAGGTCGTCTGGGTCTTCCCCGGCCAGGGCTCGCAGTGGCTCGGCATGGGCCGGGACCTCCTGGACTCGTCGCCGGTGTTCGCCGAGCGGATCAAGGACTGCGCGTCCGCGCTGGAGCAGTGGACGGGCTGGTCGCTGCTCGACGTCCTGCGCGGCGACGCCGACCTGCTGGACCGCGTCGACGTCGTGCAGCCCGCGAGCTTCGCGATGATGGTCGGCCTCGCCGCCGTGTGGGACTCCCTGGGTGTCGTCCCCGACGCCGTGCTGGGCCACTCGCAGGGCGAGATCGCCGCCGCGTGCGTGTCCGGGGCGCTGTCCCTGGACGACGCGGCCAAGGTGGTCGCGCTGCGCAGCCAGGCGATCGCCGCGGAACTGGCCGGGCGCGGCGGCATGGCGTCGGTCGCGCTGAGCGAAGAAGACGCGGTCGCGCGGCTGACGCCGTGGGCGGACCGGGTCGAGGTGGCCGCGATCAACAGCCCGTCCTCGGTCGTCATCGCGGGCGACGCGCAGGCCCTGGACGAGGCCCTCGGAGCCCTGGAAGCCGACGGTGTCCGGGTGCGGCGGGTCGCGGTGGACTACGCCTCGCACACCCGGCACGTCGAAGACCTGGCCGGCACCCTGGACCGGACCCTGGCCGGGATCGACGCGCAGGCCCCGCAGATTCCGTTCTATTCCACCGTTCTCGGCGCGTGGCTCGAGAAGGGCGTCGTCGACGGCGGCTACTGGTACCGGAACCTGCGGCAGCAGGTGCGGTTCGGCCCGTCGGCCGCGGCCCTGGCCGGGCTGGGGTACACCGTGTTCGTCGAGATCAGCGCCCACCCGGTGCTGGTCCAGCCGCTGAGCGAGATCAGCGACGACGCCGTGGTGACCGGCTCGCTGCGGCGCGAAGACGGCGGGCTCCGGCGCCTGCTGGCCTCGGCGGCCGAGCTGTTCGTCCGGGGCGTGGCCGTCGACTGGGCCGCGACGCTGCCCGCGGCCGGCTGGGTCGACCTGCCGACGTACGCCTTCGACCGCCGCCACTTCTGGCTGCACGAGGCCGAAACCACCGAAGCCGCCGCCGAAGGCGTGGACGCCGAGTTCTGGACCGCCGTCGAGCAGTCTGATGTGGACAGCTTGGCCGAGCTCCTCGACCTGGTGCCCGAGCAGCGCGGGGCGCTCAGCACCGTGGTGCCCGTGCTGGCCGGGTGGCGCGACCGGCGTCGCGAACGCTCGACCGCGGAAAAGCTGCGCTACCAGGTCACCTGGCAGCCGCTGGAGCGCGAAGCCACCGGCGTGCCGGGCGGGCGCTGGCTCGCCGTCGTCCCGGCCGGCACGTCCGACGCGCTGCTGAAGGAGCTGACCGGCCAGGGCCTCGACCTCGTCCGGCTGGAGATCGAAGAACCGTCGAGGGACCAGCTCGCCGAGCGGTTGCGCGGTGTCAACGACCTCGCCGGCGTCCTGTCGCTGCTCGCGCTGGACGGCGGGCCCGCGGACGCCACCGAGATCACCGCGTCGACGCTCGCGCTGGTCCAGGCGCTGGGTGACGCCAACGTCGCCGCGCCGCTGTGGTGCCTCACCTCCGGCGCGGTGAACATCGGCATCCAGGACGCCGTCACCGCACCGGCCCAGGCGGCCGTGTGGGGCCTCGGCCGCGCCGTCGCGCTGGAGCGCCTCGACCGGTGGGGCGGCCTGGTCGACCTGCCGGCCGCGATCGACGCGCGCACGGCCCAAGCCCTGCTCGGGGTCCTGAACGGCGCCGGCGGCGAGGACCAGCTCGCGGTCCGCCGGTCCGGCGGCTACCGCCGGCGGCTGGTCCGCAAGCCGGTGCCGGAGTCCGCGACGGGCAAGTGGGAACCCCGCGGCACGGTCCTGGTCACCGGTGGGGCCGAAGGGCTCGGCCGGCACGCCTCGGTCTGGCTCGCGCAATCCGGCGCCGAGCGGCTCATCGTCACCGGCACCGGCGGCGTCGAAGAACTGCGGGCCGAGCTGGCCGGGTTCGGCACCACGGTCGAGTTCTGCGCCGACGGCGACCGGGACGCGATCACGCGGCTGGTGGCGGCGTCGGAGGTCACCGCGGTGGTGCACGCCGCCGACATCGCGCAGACCAGCTCGGTCGACGACACCGGGCGGGCCGACCTCGACGAGGTGTTCACCGCCAAGGTGACCACCGCGGTGTGGCTGGACCAGCTGTTCGAGGACACCCCGCTCGACGCCTTCGTCGTGTTCTCCTCGATCGCCGGCATCTGGGGCGGTGGCGGCCAGGGCCCGGCGGGCGCGGCGAACGCCGTCCTCGACGCCCTGGTCGAATGGCGCCGCGCCCGCGGCCTCAAGGCGACGTCGATCGCCTGGGGCGCCCTGGACGAGATCGGCATCGGCATGGACGAGGCCGCCCTCGCCCAGCTGCGCCGCCGCGGTGTCCTCCCGATGGCGCCGCCGCTGGCGGTGACCGCGATGGTGCAGGCCGTCGCGGGCAACGAGAAGGCCGTGGCGGTGGCCGACATGGATTGGGGTGCCTTCATCCCCGCGTTCACGTCGGTGCGGCCCAGCCCGCTGTTCGCCGATCTCCCCGAAGCGAAGGCGATCCTCCAGGCGACGCAGGACGACGGCGAGGACGGCGACACCGCGGCGTCGCTCGCGGACTCCCTGCGGGCGGTCCCGGACGCCGAGCAGAACCGCATCCTGCTGAAGCTGGTCCGCGGGCACGCCTCGACGGTCCTCGGCCACAGCGGCGCCGAGGGTATCGGCCCGCGGCAGGCGTTCCAGGAGGTCGGCTTCGACTCCCTGGCCGCGGTCAACCTCCGCAACAGCCTGCACGCGGCCACCGGGCTCAAGCTGCCCGCGACGCTGATCTTCGACTACCCCACCCCGGAGGCGCTGGTCGGCTACCTGCGCGTCGAGCTACTCCGGGAGGCCGACGACGGGCTGGCCGGGCGGGAAGACGACCTCCGGCGGGTCCTGGCGGCCGTGCCGTTCGCCCGGTTCAAGGAAGCGGGCGTCCTGGAAGCCCTGCTCGGCCTGGCCGAAGCGGAGACCGGCCCGGAGCCGGAGGTTCCCGCACCGGCCACCGCCGACGACGCAGAACTGATCGACGCACTGGACATCTCCGGTCTCGTGCAACGGGCCCTCGGGCAGACGAGCTGACCGCCGATGGCGAACGAATCGTGGAGGAAGAACATGTCCGCGCCGAACGAGCAGATCGTTGACGCACTGCGCGCTTCGCTGAAGGAGAACGTCCGCCTCCAGCAGGAGAACGCCGCGCTCACCGCGGCCGCGGCGGAGCCCATCGCGATCGTCTCCATGGCCTGCCGGTACGCGGGCGGGATCCGCGGCCCGGAGGACTTCTGGCGCGTGGTGTCCGAAGGCGCCGACGTCTACACCGGCTTCCCGGAGGACCGCGGCTGGGACGTCGAGGGTCTCTACCACCCGGACGCCGACAACCCGGGCACGACGTACGTGCGTGAAGGTGCCTTCCTGCAGGACGCGGCCCAGTTCGACGCCGGGTTCTTCGGCATCTCGCCGCGTGAGGCCCTCGCCATGGACCCGCAGCAGCGGCAGCTCCTGGAGGTGTCCTGGGAGACCCTCGAACGAGCCGGCATCGACCCGCATTCGGTGCGGGGCAGCGACATCGGCGTCTACGCCGGGGTCGTCCACCAGGACTACGCCCCCGACCTCAGCGGGTTCGAGGGCTTCATGAGCCTGGAGCGCGCGCTGGGCACCGCAGGCGGCGTCGCCTCCGGCCGGGTCGCCTACACGCTCGGGCTCGAAGGCCCCGCGGTCACCGTCGACACGATGTGCTCGTCGTCGCTGGTGGCGATCCACCTTGCCGCACAGGCTCTTCGCCGCGGCGAGTGCTCGATGGCCCTGGCCGGTGGCTCGACCGTGATGGCCACGCCGGGCGGGTTCGTCGGCTTCGCGCGGCAGCGCGCCCTGGCCTTCGACGGACGCTGCAAGTCCTACGCCGCGGCCGCCGACGGCTCCGGCTGGGCCGAGGGTGTCGGCGTCCTGCTGCTGGAGCGGCTCTCGGTGGCCCGCGAGCGCGGGCACCAGGTCCTCGCCGTCATCCGCGGCAGCGCGGTGAACCAGGACGGCGCGTCGAACGGCCTGACCGCGCCGAACGGCCCCGCCCAGCAGCGCGTCATCCGCAAGGCCCTCGCCGCCGCCGGGCTCGCACCGTCCGATGTGGACACCGTGGAGGGGCACGGCACCGGGACCGTGCTCGGCGACCCGATCGAGGTCCAGGCCCTGCTGGCCACCTACGGGAAAGACCGCGAGACGCCGTTGTGGCTCGGCTCGGTCAAGTCGATCGTCGGGCACACGCAGGCGGCGTCCGGCGTGGCCGGCGTGATCAAGATGATCCAGTCGCTGCGGCACGGGCAGCTCCCGGCCACCCTGCACGTCGACGCGCCCACCCCGCAGGTCGACTGGTCGGCCGGCTCGATCGAGCTGCTGACCGAAGGCCGCGAGTGGCCGCGCAACGGCCACCCGCGCCGCGGCGCGATCTCCGCGTTCGGCGCCAGCGGCACCAACGCGCACATGATCCTCGAAGAAGCCCCCGAAGACCTCGTGAGTGAAAAAGCGGGTTCTAACCCTCCTTTCCACTCACGACCGTCTGTGGTGCCGCTGGTCGTGTCGGCCGCGACCGCGGCTTCGCTGGCCGCCCAGGCCGGTCGGCTGGCGGAGGTCGGCGACGTTCCGCTCGCGGACATCGCCGGGACGCTGGTGTCCGGCCGCGCGATGCTCAGCGAACGCGCGGTCGTCGTTGCCGGTTCGAACGAAGAAGCCGTCACCGGGCTGCAGGCGCTGGCCCGCGGCGAGAGTGTCCCCGGCCTGCTGACCGGCCGCGGCTCGGGTGCGCCGGGCAAGGTCGTCTGGGTCTTCCCGGGCCAGGGGACGCAGTGGGCCGGGATGGGCCGCGAGCTCCTCGACGCTTCGCCGGTGTTCGCCGCCCGGATCGCCGAGTGCGAGACCGCGCTCGGCCGGTGGGTCGACTGGTCGCTGACCGATGTCCTCCGCGGCGATGCCGATCTCTTGGACCGGGTCGACGTCGTGCAGCCGGCGAGCTTCGCCGTGATGGTCGGGCTCGCGGCCGTGTGGGCCTCGCTCGGCGTCGAGCCCGAGGCCGTGGTGGGCCACTCGCAGGGCGAGATCGCGGCCGCGTGCGTGTCGGGCGCGTTGTCCCTCGACGACGCGGCGAAGGTGGTTGCGTTGCGCAGCCAGGCGATCGCCGCCTCACTGGCCGGCCGCGGCGGGATGGCCTCGGTCGCGCTGAGCGAAGAGGACGCGACCGCGCGGATCGAGCCGTGGGCGGGCCGGGTGGAGGTCGCGGCGGTCAACGGGCCGACGTCCGTGGTCATCGCCGGCGACGCCGAAGCCCTGGACGAAGCCCTCGACGCGCTCGACGACCAGGGGGTCCGGATCCGGCGGGTCGCGGTGGACTACGCCTCCCACACCCGGCACGTCGAAGCCGCCCGCGACGCACTGGCCGAGATGCTCGGCGGGATCCGCGCGCAGGCCCCGGAGGTGCCGTTCTACTCGACCGTCACCGGCGAGTGGGTCGAAGACGCCGGTGTCCTCGACGGCGGCTACTGGTACCGCAACCTGCGCCGCCAGGTCCGGTTCGGCCCGGCCGTGGCCGAGCTGATCGAGCAGGGCCACCGGGTGTTCGTCGAGGTCAGCGCCCACCCGGTGCTGGTCCAGCCGATCAACGAACTCGTCGACGATTCCGAAGCCGTCGTGACCGGGACGCTGCGGCGCGAGGACGGCGGCCTCCGGCGTCTGCTGGCCTCGGCGGCCGAGCTCTTCGTGCGCGGCGTGACCGTGGACTGGTCCGGCGTGCTGCCGCCGTCGCGGCGGGTCGAGCTGCCGACGTACGCCTTCGACCACCAGCACTACTGGCTGCAGATGGGCGGGGCCGCGAGCGACGCGGCTTCGCTGGGCCTGGCCGGCGCCGACCACCCGCTGCTCGGTGCGGTCGTCCCGCTGCCGCAGTCCGACGGCCTGGTCTTCACCTCGCGGCTGTCGCTGAAGACGCACCCGTGGCTGGCCGGGCACGCGATCGGCGGCGTCGTGCTCATCCCGGGCACGGTCTACGTCGACCTCGCCCTGCGGGCCGGGGACGAACTCGGCTTCGGCGTCCTGGAAGAGCTCGTCATCGAGGCGCCGCTGGTGCTCGGCGAACGCGGCGGGGTCCGCGTGCAGGTCGCGGTGAGCGGGCCGAACGAAACCGGCTCGCGCGCGGTCGACGTCTTCTCCATGCGGGACGACAGTGACGAGTGGGTCCGGCACGCGACCGGCCTCCTCGGCGAGTCGGCCGCCCGGGAGCCGGATCGCTTCGACTTCGCCGCCTGGCCGCCCGCTGGGGCCGAGCCGATCGACGTCGAGAACTTCTACTCCGACCTGACCGAACGCGGCTACGCCTACAGCGGCGCGTTCCAGGGCATGCGGGCGGTCTGGCGGCGCGGTGACGAGGTGTTCGCCGAGGTCGCGCTGCCCGACGACCACCGCGAGGACGCCGGCAAGTTCGGCCTCCACCCCGCGCTCCTGGACGCCGCTCTGCACACGAACGCCTTCGCGAACCCGGACGACGACCGCAACGTGCTGCCGTTCGCGTGGAACGGCCTGGTCCTGCACGCCGTCGGCGCCTCGGCGCTGCGGGTGCGGGTCGCGCCGGGCGGGCCGGACGCGCTGACGTTCCAGGCCGCCGACGAGACCGGTGGCCTGGTCGTCACCATGGATTCCCTCGTGTCCCGCGAGGTTTCGGCCGCGCAGCTGGAGACGGCGGCGGGCGAAGAGCGCGACTCGCTGTTCCAGGTCGACTGGGTCGACCTGCCCGCGGCCGAACCCGTGGCCACGGACCACGCCGAGGTGCTCGAAGCCGTCGGCGGTGCGCCCCTGGACCTGACCGGCCGGGTGCTGGAAGCCGTGCAGGCGTGGCTCGACGGCGCGGCCGAGGAAGCCCGCCTGGTCGTCGTGACCCGCGGCGCGGTCCGCGAGGTGACCGACCCGGCCGGAGCTGCCGTGTGGGGCCTGCTGCGGGCCGCCCAGGCGGAGAACCCGGGCCGGATCATCCTGGTCGACACCGACGGCGAACTGCCGCTGGGTGCGGTGCTGGCCACCGGCGAGCCGCAGCTCGCGGTGCGCGGCGGTGCGTTCTCCGTCCCGCGGCTGGCCCGCGCGGCCGGCGAGGTGCCGGACGCGCCCGCGGTGTTCAGTCCGGACGGGACGGTCCTGCTCACCGGCGGCACCGGCTCGCTCGGCGCGCTCGTGGCGAAGCACCTGGTCGCCCGGCACGGCGTCCGGCGCCTGGTCCTCGCGAGTCGTCGCGGCGTGGCCGCGGAAGATCTTCTCGCCGAGCTGACCGGGCAGGGCGCGGACGTGTCCGTGGTCGCCTGCGACGTCTCCGACCGCGACCAGGTCGCCGCGCTGCTGGCCGAGCACCGCCCGACCGGCATCGTGCACCTGGCCGGCCTGCTCGACGACGGCGTCATCGGAGCGCTGAACCGCGAGCGGCTGGCCGGGGTGTTCGCGCCCAAGGTCGACGCCGTCCAGCACCTCGACGAACTGACCCGGGGCAGTGAACTCGACGCCTTCGTCGTGTTCTCGTCCGCGGCCGCGCTCATGGGCTCGGCCGGGCAGGGCAACTACGCGGCGGCCAACGCCTTCCTCGACGGCCTGATGGCCGGGCGCCGGGCGGCGGGCCTGCCGGGCGTGTCGCTGGCGTGGGGCCTGTGGGAGCAGGCCGACGGCCTGACCGCGCACCTGTCCGCCACCGACCAGGCCCGGATGAGCCGCGGCGGCGTGCTCGCCATGACGCCCGCCGAGGCCCTCGACATCTTCGACATCGGCCTGGCTTCCGAGCAGGCGCTGCTGGTCCCGATCAAGCTCGACCTGAAGACCCTGCGCGGCGGCGGGGAGGTCCCGCACCTGCTGCGCGGCCTGGTCCGCGCGAGCCGCCGGGTGGCGCGGACGGCGGCCGCCAGTGGTGGCGGCGGGCTGGTCCACAAGCTCGCCGGGCGGCCCGCGGAGGAGCAGGAAGCGGTCCTGCTGGGCATCGTCCAGACCGAGGCCGCCGCGGTGCTCGGCTTCAACGCGCCCGAGCTGGCCCAGGGCACCAAGGGGTTCAGCGACCTCGGCTTCGACTCGCTGACCGCGGTCGAGCTGCGCAACCGGCTGAGCGCGGCGACGGGCGTCAAGCTGCCCGCCACGCTCGTCTTCGACTACCCGACGCCGGTCGCGCTCGCCCGGCACCTGCGTGAGGAACTGGGGGAGACCGTCGCCGGGGCGCCCGCCGCGCCGGCCACGGTCGCCGCGGACGCGGGCGAGCCGATCGCCATCGTCGGCATGGCCTGCCGCCTGCCCGGCGGGGTGCTGAGCCCGGACGACCTGTGGCGGATGGTCGCCGAAGGCCGCGACGGCATGTCGGCCTTCCCCGAAGACCGCGGCTGGGACCTGGACGGCCTGTTCGACTCCGACCCCGAGCGCCCGGGCACGGCCTACATCCGGCAGGGCGGCTTCCTGCACGAAGCCGCGCAGTTCGACCCGGGCTTCTTCGGCATCTCGCCGCGCGAAGCGCTGGCCATGGACCCGCAGCAGCGCCTGCTGCTCGAAGCGTCCTGGGAAGCCCTGGAGCGCGCGGGCATCGACCCGACGAAGGCCCGCGGCGACGCCGTCGGCGTCTTCTCCGGCGTCTCCATCCACGACTACCTCGAGTCCCTGAGCAACATGCCCGCCGAACTCGAAGGCTTCGTCACCACGGCCACCGCGGGCAGCGTGGCCTCGGGCCGGGTGTCCTACACCTTCGGGTTCGAAGGCCCGGCGGTCACCGTGGACACCGCGTGCTCGTCGTCGCTGGTGGCGATCCACCTCGCGGCGCAGGCACTCCGGCAGGGCGAGTGCACGATGGCGCTGGCCGGCGGGGTCGCCGTGATGGGCTCGCCGATCGGGGTCATCGGCATGTCGCGGCAGCGCGGCATGGCCGAGGACGGCCGGGTCAAGGCGTTCGCCGACGGCGCGGACGGGACCGTCCTGTCCGAGGGCGTCGGCATCGTCGTCCTCGAACGGCTTTCGGTGGCCCGCGAGCGCGGCCACCAGGTGCTCGCCGTGCTCCGCGGCAGCGCGGTCAACCAGGACGGCGCGTCGAACGGCCTCACCGCCCCGAACGGCCCTTCGCAGCAGCGGGTGATCCGGGCCGCGCTGAGCACGGCCGGGCTGCAACCGTCCGAAGTGGACGCCGTCGAGGCGCACGGCACTGGCACCGCCCTGGGCGACCCGATCGAGGCGCAGGCGCTGCTGGCCACCTACGGCAAGAACCGGGAAACGCCGTTGTGGCTCGGCTCGCTGAAGTCGAACATCGGCCACACCCAGGCCGCCGCGGGCGTGGCGGCCGTCATCAAGATGGTCCAGGCGCTGCGGCACGACACCCTGCCGCCGACCCTCCACGTGCAGGAACCCACCAAGCAGGTGGACTGGTCCGCGGGCGCGGTCGAGCTGCTCACCGAAGGCCGCGAGTGGGCCCGCAACGGCCACCCGCGCCGGGCCGGCGTCTCGTCGTTCGGCATCAGCGGCACCAACGCGCACCTCATCCTCGAAGAGGCCCCCGCCGAGGAGCCTTCCGAGGCGGACGTGCCCGAAGGTGTCGTGCCGGTCGTGGTGTCCGCGCGCAGCACCGGCTCCCTGGCGGGCCAGGCCGCCCGGCTGGCCGACTTCCTCGACGACGACGTCCCGCTGACCCGCGTGGCCGGGGCCCTGCTGTCGACCCGGGCGACGCTGACCGACCGGGCCGTCGTCGTGGCCGGCTCGGCCGCGGAAGCCCGGGAGGGCCTGACCGCACTGGCCCGCGGCGAGAGTGCGACCGGCCTGGTCACCGGCACCGCCGGAATGCCCGGCAAGACCGTGTGGGTGTTCCCCGGCCAGGGCACGCAGTGGGCCGGCATGGGCCGCGAGCTCCTCGACGCGTCCCCGGTGTTCGCCGAGCGGATCACCGAATGCGCCGCCGCGCTGGAGCCGTGGACCGACTGGTCGCTGCTGGACGTCCTCCGCGGCGAGGGTGACCTGGACCGCGTCGACGTGCTGCAGCCCGCGTGTTTCGCGGTGATGGTCGGGCTGGCCGCCGTGTGGGCGTCGGTCGGGGTCGTGCCGGACGCCGTCCTGGGCCACTCCCAGGGTGAGATCGCCGCCGCCTGCGTGGCCGGTGCACTGTCCCTTGAGGACGCGGCGAAGGTGGTCGCGCTGCGCAGCCAGGCGATCGCGGCCCGGCTGTCCGGCCGCGGAGGCATGGCGTCGGTCCAGCTCGGCCACGACGAGGTGGCCGCCCGGCTCGCGCCGTGGGACGGACGGGTCGAGATCGCCGCCGTCAACGGCCCGGCCTCGGTGGTGATCGCCGGTGACGCCGAAGCGCTCACCGAGGCCGTCGAAGCCCTCGGCGGCCGGCGGGTGGCGGTGGACTACGCGTCCCACACCCGGCACGTCGAAGACATCCAGGACACCCTCGCCGAGACCCTGGCCGGGATCACCGCCCAGGCGCCGGTCGTGCCGTTCTACTCGACCGTCACCGGCGAATGGATCACCGAAGCCGGGATCGTCGACGGCGGCTACTGGTACCGGAACCTGCGCAACCAGGTCGGGTTCGGCCCGGCCGTGGCCGAGCTGCTCACCCAGGGCCACGGCGTGTTCGTCGAGGTCAGCGCGCACCCGGTGCTGGTCCAGCCGATCACCGACGTGGTGGACGGCACCGAGGTCGACGCCGTCGTCACCGGAACCCTGCGGCGGCAGGACGGCGGCCCGCGGCGGCTGCTGACCTCGATGGCCGAGCTGTTCGTCCGGGGCGTCCCGGTCGACTGGGCCACGATGGCGCCGCCCGCGCGCGTCGAGCTGCCGACGTACGCCTTCGACCACCAGCACTTCTGGCTCAGCCCGCCCGCCGCGGCCGACGCGCCCGCGCTCGGCCTGGCCGGGGCCGATCACCCGCTGCTCGGGGCGGTCGTTTCCCTGCCGCAGTCCGGTGGCCTGGTCTTCACCTCGCGCCTCTCGGTGCGGACCCACCCGTGGCTCGCCGACGGCGTCCCGGGTGCCGCCCTGGTCGAGCTGGCCGTGCGGGCCGGTGACGAAGCCGGGTGCCCGGTCCTCGCCGACCTGACCGTCGAGACACCTCTGGTGCTGCCCGAGAGCGGTGGCCTGCGGGTGCAGGTCGTCGTGGGCGGCGAGCGCACGGTCGACGTGTATTCGCAGCGCGAAGGCGACGAAGACTGGACCCGGAACGCCACCGGGCACCTCGCGGCCACCGCCCCGGCGGCCGAGCCGTTCGACTTCACGGTGTGGCCGCCCGCCGGTGCCGAACCGGCCGGCGGCGGGTGGCGGCGCGGCGAGGAGCTCTTCGCCGAGGTCGCGCTGCCCGAGGGGCAGGACGCCGGCGCGTTCGGCATCCACCCGGCGCTGCTGGACGCGGCCCTGCGCCCGGCCCTCGCCGACGACGAGCAGCCGGCGGAGTGGCACAACGTGGTCCTGCACGCCGCGGGCGCCTCGGCGCTGCGGGTGCGGCTGGTGCCCGGCGGCGTCCTCCAGGCGGCGGACGAAACCGGCGGCCTGGTTGTCACGGCGGAATCGGTCGTGGCCCGGCAGTTCTCGGCCGGGCAGGCCCGCGCCGGATCGCTGTACCGCGTCGACTGGACCGAAGTGTCCCTTGTGGACGGTGTGGTGCCGGATCGGGTCGAGGTGCTCGAAGCGTCCGGCGAGGAGCCCCTCGACCTGACCGCCCGGGTGCTGGAAGCCGTGCAGACGTTCCTCGCCGGCGCGG
Organism: Amycolatopsis sp. NPDC004772; assembly: GCF_053601215.1. Lineage (NCBI taxonomy): Bacteria > Bacillati > Actinomycetota > Actinomycetes > Pseudonocardiales > Pseudonocardiaceae > Amycolatopsis > Amycolatopsis sp. NPDC004772. The sequence goes on along the minus strand of NZ_JBSGBK010000008.1, from coordinate 53,883 downwards.
GGGAGGAAGCCCGGCTGGTCGTGGTGACCCGCGGTGCGGTCCGCGACGTGACCGACCCGGCCGGAGCGGCCGTGTGGGGTCTGGTCCGGGCCGCGCAGGCGGAGAACCCCGACCGGATCGTCCTGCTCGACACCGACGGCGAACTCCCGCTCGGCGCGGTCCTGGCGAGCGGCGAGCCCCAGGTCGCCGTGCGCGGCGGGAAGTTCTTCGTGCCCCGCATCGCCCGCGCGGAGCACCGCGGTGACGCCGTGTTCCGCCCGGACGGGACGGTCCTGATCTCGGGCGCCGGCGCGCTCGGCAGCCTGGTGGCCCGGCGCCTGGTCGAACGCCACGGCGTGCGGAAGCTGGTGCTGGCTTCCCGGCGCGGCCCGGCCGCCGAAGGCGTGGCGGAACTGGTCGCCGAGCTGGCCGCGGACGTGTCGGTGGTGGCGTGTGACGTCTCCGACCGCGCCCAGGTGGCGGCCCTGCTCGACGAGCACCGGCCGACCGCCGTGGTGCACACCGCCGGGGTCCTCGACGCCGGTGTCATCGAGACGCTCGACCGCGACCGGCTGGCCCGGGTGTTCGGCCCCAAGGTCGACGCCGTCCGGCACCTCGACGAACTGACCCGTGACCGGGATCTCGACGCCTTCGTCGTCTACTCCTCGGTTTCGGCCGTGTTCATGGGCGCGGGCAGCGGCAGCTACGCCGCGGCGAACGCCTTCCTCGACGGCCTGATGGCCCACCGCCGGGCCGCGGGCCTGCCGGGCCTGTCGCTGGCGTGGGGCCTGTGGGACCAGAGCACCGGCATGGCGGCCAACACCGACGAGGCCACCCGGGCCCGGATGAGCCGCCGCGGTGGCCTGCAGATCATGACCCAGGACGAGGGCATGGACCTGTTCGACGCGGCCCTGCCTTCGGCGGAATCGCTGCTGGTGCCGGCCAAGCTGGACCTGCGCGGGGTGCGCGCCGACGCTGCCGCGGGCGGGACCGTGCCGCACCTGCTGCGCGGCCTGGTCCGCGCGGGCCGCCAGCAGGCGCGCACGGCGTCCACTGTGGACAGCGGGCTGGCCGGCCGGCTGTCCGGGCTCGCCCCGAAGGACCAGCTCACCCTGCTGCTGGACCTGGTCCGGGCGCAGGTGGCGGCCGTGCTCGGGCACGCCGACGCGAACGCCGTCCGCGTGGACACCGCGTTCAAGGACGCCGGCTTCGACTCGCTGACCGCGGTCGAGCTGCGCAACCGGATGCGGACCGCCACCGGGCTCAAGCTGCCCGCGACGCTGGTCTTCGACTACCCGAACCCCCAGGCCCTCGCCCGGCACCTGCGCGAGGAACTCGGCGGCGCGGCCGAGACGCCGGTGACCACGGCGGTCGCGAAGGCCGACCTCGACGAGCCGATCGCCATCGTCGGCATGGCCTGCCGCCTGCCGGGCGGTGTCGCCGGTCCCGAGGACCTCTGGCGGCTGGTCGCCGAGGGCCGGGACGCGGTGTCGGAGTTCCCGGCCGACCGCGGCTGGGACCTCGAGAGCATCTACGACCCGGACCCGGCCCGTCCGGGCAAGACCTACACCCGGCACGGCGGGTTCCTGCACGAAGCCGGCCTCTTCGACGCGGGCTTCTTCGGGATCTCGCCGCGCGAGGCCGTCGCCATGGACCCGCAGCAGCGGCTGCTCCTGGAGTCCTCCTGGGAGGCCATGGAAGACGCCGGGGTCGACCCGCTTTCGCTCAAGGGCACCGACGTCGGCGTGTTCACCGGCATGTTCGGCCAGGGCTACGTGGCCCCGGGGGACAGCGTCGTCACCCCGGAGCTGGAGGGCTTCGCGGGCACGGGCGGGTCGTCGAGCGTGGCGTCCGGCCGCGTGTCGTACGTGTTCGGGTTCGAAGGCCCGGCCGTGACGATCGACTCGGCGTGCTCGTCCTCGCTGGTCGCGATGCACCTCGCCGCGCAGTCCCTGCGGCAGGGCGAGTGCTCGATGGCGCTGGCCGGCGGGGCGACGGTGATGGCGAACCCCGGCGCGTTCGTGGAGTTCTCCCGCCAGCGGGGCCTCGCCGTCGACGGGCGCTGCAAGGCGTTCGCCGCCGCGGCCGACGGCACCGGCTGGGCCGAGGGTGTCGGCGTGCTCGTCCTCGAACGGCTTTCCGTGGCCCGCGAACGCGGCCACCGGATCCTGGCCGTGCTGCGCGGCAGCGCGGTCAACCAGGACGGCGCGTCCAACGGCCTGACCGCCCCGAACGGGCCCTCGCAGCAGCGGGTGATCCGGCGGGCCCTGGCCGGTGCCGGGCTGGCACCGTCCGATGTGGACGCCGTCGAAGCGCACGGCACCGGGACCACGCTGGGTGACCCGATCGAGGCGCAGGCCCTGATCGCCACCTACGGCAAGGACCGCGAGACGCCGTTGTGGCTCGGCTCGCTCAAGTCGAACATCGGCCACGCGCAGGCCGCGGCGGGGGTCGCGGGCGTGATCAAGATGGTGCAGGCGCTGCGGCACGAAGTCCTGCCGCCGACGCTGCACGTCGACGAACCGACCCCCGAGGTGGACTGGTCCGCCGGGGCGGTCGAACTGCTGACCGAGGCGCGCGAGTGGCCGCGCACCGGCCGGCCGCGCCGGGCCGGGGTGTCCGCGTTCGGCGTCAGCGGCACGAACGCGCACCTGATCCTGGAGGAGGCGCCCGCCGAAGAGCCGGTGCCCACGCCCGAGGTGCCCGTGGTGCCGGTCGTGGTTTCCGCCCGCAGCACGGCTTCCCTGGCCGCCCAGGCCGGCCGGCTCGCCGGGATCGCGGCGGGTGACGCGCCGCTGGCGGGCGTGGCCCGGGCACTGGTGGCGAACCGGGCCGCGCTGACCGAACGCGCGGTCGTCGTCGCGGGCTCCCGCGAAGAAGCCGTGACGGGCCTGGAAGCGCTGGCCCGCGGCGAAGACACGGCCGCGGTGGTCACCGGCCGGGCGGGGGCGCCGGGCAAGCTCGTCTGGGTCTTTCCTGGCCAGGGCTCGCAGTGGGCCGGCATGGGCCGGGCGCTGCTCGAAGAGTCCCCGGTGTTCGCCGAGCGGGTCGCCGAGTGCGCGGCGGCGCTGGCGCCGTGGGTCGACTGGTCGCTGCTCGACGTGCTGCGCGGGGACGCCGACCTGCTGGACCGCGTCGACGTCGTGCAGCCGGCCAGCTTCGCCATGATGGTCGGCTTGGCCGCGGTGTGGCAGGCCGCCGGCGTGCGGCCGGACGCCGTGGTGGGGCACTCCCAGGGCGAGATCGCCGCCGCCTGCGTGTCGGGGGCGTTGTCGCTGCAGGACGCGGCGAAGGTCGTGGCCCTGCGGAGCCAGGCGATCGCCACCCGGCTGGCCGGCCGCGGCGGCATGGCCTCGGTCGCGCTGAGCGAAGAAGAAGCGACCGCCTGGCTGGCGCCGTGGGCCGACCGGGTCCAGGTGGCCGCGGTCAACAGCCCCACCTCCGTGGTGATCGCCGGGGAAGCCCAGGCCCTCGACGAGGTCGTCGAAGCGCTGTCCGGGCAGGACGTCCGCGTCCGGCGGGTGGCCGTGGACTACGGGTCCCACACCAACCAGGTCGAAGCGATCGAGGACCTGCTCGCCGAAACCCTGGCCGGGATCGAGGCGCAGGCCCCGGAGGTGCCGTTCTTCTCGACGCTCACCGGCGACTGGATCACGGAACCGGGTGTCGTGGACGGCGGCTACTGGTACCGGAACCTGCGCAACCGGGTCGGGTTCGGCCCGGCGGTGGCCGAGCTCGGCCGCCAGGGCCACGGCGTGTTCGTCGAGGTCAGCGCGCACCCGGTGCTGGTCCAGCCGCTCAGCGAGATCAGCGACGACGCGGTGGTGACCGGGTCGCTGCGGCGCGACGACGGTGGCCTCCGCCGCCTGCTGACATCGATGGCCGAGCTGTTCGTCCGGGGTGTGGCACTCGACTGGACCGCGGTCCTGCCTGCGGCCGGCCGGGTCGACCTGCCCAAGTACGCCTTCGACCACCGGCACTACTGGCTCCGGCCCGCCGAGTCCGCGACCGACGCGGCCTCGCTGGGCCAGGCGGCGGCCGACCACCCGCTGCTGGGCGCGGTCGTCGAGCTGCCGCAGTCCGACGGCCTGGTCTTCACCTCGCGGCTGTCGGTGCGGACGCACCCGTGGCTGGCCGACCACGCGGTCGGCGGTGTCGTGATCCTCCCGGGCTCCGGGCTGGCCGAGCTGGCCGTGCGGGCCGGTGACGAAGCCGGGTGCACCACCCTCGACGAGCTGATCATCGAGGCGCCGCTGGTCGTGCCCGCCCAGGGCGCGGTCCGCGTTCAGGTCGCGCTGAGCGGCCCGGACGAGACCGGCTCGCGCACGGTGGACGTCTACTCGCAGCGCGACGGCGGCACCGGCTGGACGCGGCACGCCACCGGCGTCCTGTCGTCGGCACCCGCCCAGGCTGCGGCGTTCGACTTCCGGGCCTGGCCGCCCGCGGACGCCGAGCGCGTCGACGTCGGCACCTTCTATACCGGCCTCGCCGACCGGGGTTACGGGTACGGGCCGGCGTTCCAGGGGCTGCGGGCGGTGTGGCGGCGCGACGGCGACGTCTTCGCCGAGGTCGTGCTGCCGGAGGACCTGCGCAAGGACGCGGGCCGGTTCGGCGTCCACCCGGCACTGCTCGACGCGGCCCTGCAGGCCGCGACCGTCGGTGGTGAGCCCGGTGAGCCGGTGCTCGCCTTCGCGTGGAACAGCCTCGTCCTGCACGCCGCGGGCGCCTCGGCCCTGCGGGTCCGGCTTTCGCCGAGCGGCTCGGACGCGCTGTCCGTCGAAGCCGCCGACGAGACCGGCGGCCTGGTCCTGACCATGGACTCGCTGGTGTCCCGGCCGGTTTCGGCCGAGCAGCTGGGCGCCGCGGCCGGCCCGGGCCACGACGCGATGTTCCGCGTCGGCTGGACCGAGCTCCCCGGGGGCCGGCTGACGGCCGCCGTCGAGGACGCCGAAGTCCTGGAGGTCGCCGGAGGTGACTCCGCGCTGGCCGCGACCACCCGGGTCCTGGAGAAGCTCCAGGCGTGGTTGGCCGGACCCGAAGAGGAACGCCTGGTCGTCGTCACGCGCGGGGCGGTGCCCGCCGGGGGCGACCACACGCTGACCGACCCCGCGGCGGCGGCGGTGTGGGGCCTGGTCCGGTCCGCCCAGGCGGAACACCCGGACCGGATCGTCCTCCTGGACACCGACGGCGAACTCCCCCTGGACGCCGTCCTGGCCTCGGGCGAGCCGCAGCTCGCGGTCCGCGGCACGACCCTCCTCGTGCCCCGGCTGACCCGCGCCACCCGGATCGCGGACACGCCCGCCGCGTTCGACCCGGACGGCACGGTCCTGGTCTCGGGCGCCGGAGCGCTGGGCACGCTGGTGGCCCGGCACCTGGTGACCCGGCACGGCGTGCGGAAGCTCGTCCTGGCCAGCAGGCAGGGCCTGGACGCCGACGGCGCGAAGGACCTGATCAGTGACCTGCCCGACGCGGACGTGTCCTTTGTGGCCTGTGACGTCTCGGACCGCGACCAGGTGGCCGCTCTCCTCGCGGACCTGCCGGAGCTCACCGGGGTGGTGCACACCGCCGGCGTCTTCGAGGACGGCGTGATCGAGGCGCTGACCCCCGACCAGTTGGCGAACGTCTACGCGGCGAAGGTCGACGCGGTCCGCCACCTCGACGAGCTCACCCGGGACCGGGACCTCGGTGCGTTCGTCGTGTTCTCGTCCGTCGCCGGGGTCATGGGCGGCGGCGGCCAGGGCCCGTACGCGGCGGCCAACGCCTTCCTGGACGCGGCGATGGCCCACCGCCGGGCCGCGGGCCTGCCGGGCCTGTCCCTGGCCTGGGGCCTGTGGGAACGCAGCGGCGGCATGGCCGCCCACCTCAGCGAGGTCGACCACGCGCGGGCCGGCCGCAACGGCGTCCTGGAACTGAGCCGGGCCGAGGGCCTGGAGCTGTTCGACCTCGGGCTGCGGATGGCCGGCTCGCTGCTGGTGCCGATCAAGCTCGACCTGGCCGCCCTGCGGGCGGGCGCGGTACCGGTGCTGTTCCGCGGCCTGGTGCGGCCGGTCCGGAGCCAGGCCCGTTCGGTGTCCACTGTGGACAAGGGGCTGGCCGGGCTCGCCCCGGCCGAGCGGGAGGCGCGGCTCGTCGACCTGGTCCGCGGGCAGGTCGCGGTGGTGCTCGGCTACGACGGCCCGGAGGCGGTCCGCCCGGACACCGCGTTCAAGGACACCGGGTTCGACTCGCTGACGTCGGTGGAGCTGCGCAACCGGCTGCGCGAGGCGACCGGGTTGAAGCTGCCCGCCACGCTGGTCTTCGACTACCCGAACCCCCTGGCCGTGGCCCGGTACCTGAGCGCGCGGCTGGTACCGGAGAGCACCGGGAACGGGCACGGCGGGGACGGCGACCGGCTGCGGCACGCGCTCGCGGCCGTCGTGACCGAAGAGCCGTCGATCGCCGAGCTCGGTGTCGACGACCTCGTGCAACTGGCTTTCGGCGACGAGTGATGGGGAGCAAGTGGTGAGTGCGTCGTATGAAAAGGTCGTCGAGGCGCTGCGCAAGTCCCTCGAAGAGGTCGGCACGCTGAAGAAGCGGGTCAGCGCCGCCAGTGAGCCGATCGCGATCGTCGGCATGGCGTGCCGGCTGCCCGGCGGCGTCACCGGCCCCGCCGACCTGTGGCGGCTGGTGGCCGAGGGCGGCGACGCCGTGTCGGGGTTCCCCACCGACCGCGGCTGGGACCTGGACACCCTGTTCGACGCGGACCCCGACCACGCGGGGACGTCGTACACCGACCAGGGCGGCTTCCTCCACGACGCGGCCCTGTTCGACCCGGGCTTCTTCGGGATCTCGCCGCGGGAAGCGCTGGCCATGGACCCGCAGCAGCGGCTGCTGCTGGAGGCGTCCTGGGAAGCCCTGGAAGACGTCGGCCTCGACCCGACGTCGTTGAAGGGCACCGACGTCGGCGTGTTCACCGGCGCCGGCGGCTCGGGCTACGGCGGCGGCCTGACCGGGCCGGAAATGCAGAGCTTCGCGGGCACCGGGCTGGCGTCGAGCGTGGCGTCGGGCCGGGTGTCCTACGTCTTCGGGTTCGAAGGCCCGGCCGTCACGATCGACACGGCGTGCTCGTCGTCGCTGGTCGCGATGCACCTCGCCGCGCAGGCCCTCCGGCAGGGGGACTGCTCGATGGCGCTGGCCGGCGGCGCGATGGTGATGTCGGGCCCCGACTCGTTCGTCGTCTTCTCCCGGCAGCGGGGCCTGGCCGCGGACGGCCGGTGCAAGGCGTTCGCCTCGGGCGCCGACGGCATGGTGCTCGCCGAGGGCATCAGCGTGGTCGTGCTGGAACGGCTGTCGGTCGCCCGGCAGCGCGGGCACCGGGTGCTGGCCGTGCTGCGGGGCAGCGCGGTGAACCAGGACGGCGCGTCCAACGGCCTCACCGCCCCGAACGGCCCTTCGCAGCAGCGGGTGATCCGCGCCGCGCTGGCGAACGCCGGCCTCGGACCGTCCGATGTGGACCTCGTCGAGGCGCACGGCACCGGGACGAGCCTGGGTGACCCCATCGAGGCGCAGGCGCTGCTGGCCACCTACGGGCAGGAGCGGGAGACGCCCCTGTGGCTCGGCTCGCTCAAGTCGAACATCGGCCACACGCAGGCCGCCGCGGGCGTGGCGAGCGTGATCAAGGTCGTCCAGGCGCTGCGGCACGGCGTCATGCCGGCGACCCTGCACGTCGACGAGCCCAGCGCCCAGGTGGACTGGACCGAAGGCGCGGTGGAACTGCTGACCGAGAGCCGTGCCTGGCCGCGCGGCGAGCGGCCGCGCCGGGCCGGGGTGTCCTCGTTCGGGGTCAGCGGCACGAACGTGCACCTGATCATCGAGGAAGCCCCCGCCGAGCCCGTCGTGAGTGAAAAAGCGGGTTCTAACCCTCCTTACCACTCACGACCGGCCGTGGTGCCGCTCGTCGTGTCCGCGCGCAGCACCGGTTCCCTGGCCGGGCAGGCCGGCCGGCTGACCGGGCTGGACGTGCCCCTGGCGCAGCTCGCCGGGGCGCTGGTGTCCGGGCGCGCGGTGCTGGAGGAACGCGCCGTCGTCGTGGCCGGTTCGGACGAGGAAGCCCGCGCGGGACTGGCCGCGCTGGCCCGCGGTGAGGCCGCGCCCGGCGTCGTGACCGGGTCCGCGGGCAAGCCGGGCAAGGTCGTCTGGGTGTTCCCGGGTCAAGGGACGCAGTGGGTCGGCATGGGCCGGGAGCTCCTGGATGCCTCGCCCGTGTTCGCCGAGCGGATCAAGGAGTGCGCGGCCGCCCTCGATCAGTGGACCGACTGGGCCCTGCTCGACGTCCTCCGCGGCGAAGGCGACCTGGACCGCGTCGACGTGCTGCAGCCCGCGTGCTTCGCGGTGATGGTCGGGCTGGCCGCCGTCTGGGCGTCCGTGGGGGTCCGGCCGGACGCCGTCGTCGGGCACTCGCAGGGCGAGATCGCCGCGGCCTGCGTGTCGGGCGCGCTGACGCTGGACGACGCCGCGAAGGTGGTGGCCTTGCGCAGCCAGGCGATCGCGGCGCGGCTGTCCGGCCGCGGCGGGATGGCGTCGGTCGCGCTGAGCGAAGCCGAGGCGGACGCGCGGCTGGCGCTGTGGGACGGCCGGATCGAGGTCGCCGCGGTCAACGGCCCGGCTTCGGTGGTGATCGCCGGGGACGCCCAGGCGCTGAACGAAGCCCTGGAAGTGCTGGCCGGCGACGGCGTCCGCGTCCGGCAGGTCGCCGTCGACTACGCCTCCCACACCCGGCACGTCGAGGACATCCGCGACACCCTCGCCGAGGCACTCGCCGGGATCACCGCGCAGGCCCCGGCCGTGCCGTTCTTCTCGACCGTCACCGGCGAGTGGGTGCAGGACGCCGGCGTCCTGGACGGTGGCTACTGGTACCGCAACCTGCGCAATCAGGTCGGGTTCGGCCCGGCGGTGGAAGCCCTGATCGCGCAGGGGCACGGCGTGTTCGTCGAGGTCAGTGCGCATCCGGTGCTGGTGCAGCCGATCAGCGAGCTCACCGACGCGGTCGTCACCGGGACGCTCCGGCGCGACGACGGCGGCCCGCGGCGGCTGCTGACGTCGATGGCCGAGCTGTTCGTCCGCGGCATCGACGTCGACTGGGCCACGCTGGTCCCGCCCGCCCGCGTCGAGCTGCCGACGTACGCCTTCGACCACCAGCACTTCTGGCTCCGGCCGGCCGCGCAGGCGGACGCCGTCTCCCTCGGCCAGGCCGAGGCCGGGCACCCGCTGCTCGGCGCGGTCGTGCGGCTGCCGCAGTCGGACGGCCTCCTGTTCACCTCGCGGCTGTCGCTGCGGACCCACCCGTGGCTGGCCGACCACACCATCGGCGGCGTGGTGCTCTTCCCCGGTACCGGGCTGGTCGAGCTGGCCGTGCGGGCCGGGGACGAGGCCGGCTGCCCGGTCCTCGACGAGCTCGTGACCGAAGCGCCGCTGGTCGTGCCCGCGCAGGGCGGCGTGAACGTCCAGGTCACGGTGAGCGGCCCGGACCGGAACGGCTCGCGCACGGTCGACATCCACTCCGAGCGCGACGACGGGTGGACCCGGCACGCGACCGGCACGGTCTCGGCGACCCCGGCCACCGGCACCCGGTTCGACTTCACCGCGTGGCCGCCGCCGGACGGGCAGCGCGTCGAGATCGGCGACTTCTACCCCGACCTCGCCGAGCGCGGATACGCGTACGGGCCGCTGTTCCAGGGCGTGCGGGCGGTGTGGCAGCGCGGCGAAGAGGTGTTCGCCGAGGTCACCCTGCCCGGCGACCGGCGGGACGACGCCGCCCGGTTCGGCCTGCACCCCGCGCTGCTCGACGCGGCCCTGCAGACCGGGACGATCGCCGCGGCCGCGTCCGGACAGCCCGGCAAGTCGGTCATGCCGTTCTCCTGGAACCGGCTGGCGCTGCACGCGGCGGGGGCCGCGGGCCTGCGGGTCCGGGTCGCGCCCGGCGGACCGGACGCGCTGACCGTCGAGGCCGCCGACGAGACCGGTGCGCCGGTCCTGACGCTGGCCTCGCTGATCCTGCGGGAGGTCGCCCTCGACCAGCTCGACACCGCGCGCACCAGCTCGCTGTACCGGGTCGACTGGCCCGAACTGACCACTGTGGACAGTGTGGCCCCGGCGGGCCGGGCCGAGGTGCTGGAAGCCTTCGGCGAGGAGCCCCTGGCGCTGACCAGCCGGGTCCTGGAGGCCGTGCAGGCGTTCCTCACCGACGCGCCGGACGAAGCCCGGCTCGTCGTGGTGACCCGCGGCGCCGTCCGTGAGGTGACCGACCCGGCCGGGGCCGCGGTGTGGGGCCTGGTCCGGGCCGCGCAGTCGGAGAACCCGGACCGGTTCGTCCTGTTCGACACCGACGGCGAGGTGCCCCTGGACGCGGTGCTGGCCACCGGCGAGCCGCAGCTGGCGTTGCGCGGCACCACGTTCTCGGTGCCGCGGCTCGCCCGCGTCACCGAACCGGCCGAAGCGCCCCTGACCTTCCGCCCGGACGGGACGGTCCTGGTCTCCGGGGCCGGGACGCTCGGTGCGCTCGCCGCCCGCGACCTCGTCACCCGGCACGGCGTGCGCCGGCTGGTGCTGGCCAGCCGCCGCGGCCGCGACGCCGACGGCGTCGAAGACCTCATCACCGAGCTGACCGGGCACGGCGCGTCGGTGTCCGCGGTGACCTGTGACATCTCCGACCGGGACCAGGTGGCCGCGCTCCTCGAGGAGCACCCGGTGACCGCGGTCGTGCACACGGCGGGCGTGTTCGACGCCGGGGTCACCGGGGCGCTGAACCGCGACCGGCTGGCCAAGGTCTTCGCCCCCAAGGTGGACGCCGGCCGCCACCTCGACGAGCTGACCCGCGACGCCGACCTCGACGCGTTCATCGTCTACTCGTCCGCCTCCTCGATCTTCATGGGCGCGGGCAGCGGCGGGTACGCGGCGGCGAACGCCTTCCTCGACGGCCTGATGGCCGCCCGCCGCGCGGCGGGCCTGCCCGGCCTGTCGCTGGCCTGGGGCCCGTGGGAGCAGCTCACCGGCATGGCCGGCACCATCGACGACCTCACCCTGGCCCGGATGAGCCGGCGCGAAGGCCGCGGCGGCGTCCGTGCGCTCGGGTCCGCCGAGGGCATGGCGCTGTTCGACGCCGCACTCGCGGCCGGAGAAGCCCTGCTGGTGCCGATCGAACTCGACCTGCGCGAGGTCCGGGCCGACGCGGCCGCCGGCGGCACCGTCCCGCACCTGCTGCGCGGCCTGGTCCGGGCGGGCCGGCAGGCGGCGCGCACGGCGTACGGCGACGACGGCGGCCTGGCCCGCAAACTGGCCGGGCTCACCGTCGCCGACCAGGAAACGCTGCTGCTCGACCTCGTCCGCGGGCAGGTCGCGGTGGTGCTCGGGCACGCCGACAGCTCCGGCGTCCGCGCCGACGCGGCGTTCAAGGACGCCGGGTTCGACTCGCTGACGTCGGTGGAACTGCGCAACCGGCTGCGCGAGGCGACCGGCCTGAAACTGCCCGCCACGCTGGTCTTCGACCACCCGAACCCGCTGGCACTGGCCCGGCACCTGCGGACGGAACTCGCCGTCGAGGAAGCGTCCCCCGCGGACGCGGTGCTGGCCGGCCTCGCCGGGTTGGAGGCGGCCATCACGGCCGTCGCCGACAGCCCGGACGGCGACCGGATCACCGCGCGGCTGCGGGAACTGCTCAAGACCGCCGAAGCCCGGCCGGACCAGACCGACGATCTCGACACGGCCAGCGACGAGGAGCTCTTCGCCCTCGTCGACGGGCTCGACTGAAACCAAGCTGTGACATCCGGGGCTTCGCCCCGGGCCGGGGGCTTCGCCACCCGGACCCCCGAAAAGCGAGACAAGCGAAACTTCTGGGAGTTGAGTTCAGTGGCTGACGAGGGACAGCTCCGCGATTACCTCAAGCGGGCGATCGCCGACGCCCGCGACGCCCGCACGCGGCTGCGCGAGGTCGAAGAGCAGGCGCGGGAGCCGATCGCCATCGTCGCCATGGCGTGCCGCTACCCGGGCGGGGTGGCCTCGCCCGAGGACCTGTGGCGGCTGGTGGCCGACGGGACCGACGCCGTCTCCGCGTTCCCCGCCGACCGCGGCTGGGACGTCGACGGCCTGGTCGACCCGGACCCCGACCGCCCCGGCACGACGTACACCGACCAGGGCGGCTTCCTCCACGACGCCGGCCTCTTCGACGCGGGCTTCTTCGGGATCTCGCCGCGCGAGGCCGTCGCGATGGACCCGCAGCAGCGGCTGCTGCTGGAGACGTCCTGGGAAGCCCTCGAACGCACCGGCACCGACCCGCTTTCGCTGAAGGGCAGCGACGTCGGCGTGTTCACCGGCGTCGCGAGCATGGGCTACGGCGCCGGCGGCGGCGTGGTCGCCCCGGAACTGGAAGGTTTCGTCGGCACCGGCGCGGCACCCTGCATCGCGTCCGGCCGCGTGTCGTACGTCCTCGGCTTCGAGGGCCCGGCGGTCACCGTCGACACCGGGTGCTCGTCGTCGCTGGTGGCGATGCACCTCGCCGCGCAGGCGCTGCGGCGCGGTGACTGCTCGATGGCCCTGGCCGGCGGCGCGATGGTGATGGCCCAGCCCGGCTCCTTCGTGTCCTTCTCGCGGCAGCGCGGGCTCGCCCTGGACGGGCGCTGCAAGGCGTTCGCCGAAAGCGCCGATGGGATGGGGCTGGCCGAAGGCGTCGGCGTGGTCGTGCTGGAGCGGCTGTCGGTCGCCCGCGAGCGCGGCCACGAGGTCCTCGCGGTGCTGCGCGGCATCGCGGTGAACCAGGACGGCGCGTCGAACGGCTTGACCGCGCCCAACGGCCCGTCGCAGCAGCGGGTGATCCGCGCCGCGCTGGCCGAAGCGGGCCTGGCACCGTCCGATGTGGATGCCGTCGAAGGCCACGGCACCGGCACGACGCTGGGTGACCCGATCGAGGCGCAGGCCCTCCTGGCCACCTACGGCAAGGACCGCGAGACACCGTTGTGGCTCGGGTCGATCAAGTCGAACATCGGGCACACCCAAGCGGCCGCGGGCGTGGCCAGCGTGATCAAGATGGTGCAGGCCCTGCGCCACGGCGTCCTGCCCCCGACGCTCCACATCGACCAGCCGTCCACCGAGGTCGACTGGTCGGCGGGCGCGGTCTCGCTGCTGACGGAGGCGCGGGAGTGGCCGCGCGAAGGCCGTCCGCGCCGGGCCGGGGTGTCCTCGTTCGGGATCAGCGGCACCAACGCGCACCTCATCCTGGAAGAAGCGCCCGAAGACCTCGTGAGTGAAAAAGCGGGTTCTAACCCTCCTTTCCACTCACGACCGTCCGTGGTGCCGGTCGTGGTGTCGGCTCGTGGGCCGCTGGCCGGTCAGGCCCGGCGGCTGGCGGGGTTCCTCAGCGCATCCGACGTGCCCCTGCCCGCGGTCGCCGGAGCGCTGGTGTCCGGCCGCTCCCGGTTCGACGACCGGGCCGTCGTGCTGGCGGCCACCCGGGACGAGGCCGTGGCGGGCCTGGAAGCGCTGGCCCGCGGGGAAGACGCGGCCGCGGTCACCGGCCGGGCCGGTTCGCCGGGGAAGGTCGTGTGGGTGTTCCCGGGCCAGGGCTCGCAGTGGGCCGGCATGGGCCGGGAACTCCTCGACGCCTCGCCGGTGTTCGCGGCGCGGATCGCCGAGTGCGCGGCCGCGCTGGAGCCGTGGATCGACTGGTCGCTGCTGGACGTCCTCCGTGGCGAGGGCGACCTGGAGCGGGTCGATGTGCTGCAGCCCGCCTGCTTTGCGGTGATGGTGGGGTTGGCCGCGGTGTGGGAGTCGGTCGGTGTCCGGCCGGACGCGGTGGTGGGCCACTCGCAGGGCGAGATCGCCGCCGCCTGCGTGGCGGGTGCGCTGTCGCTGCAGGACGCGGCGAAGGTGGTCGCCCTGCGCAGCCAGGCCATCGCGGCGAAGCTGGCCGGACGCGGCGGCATGGCGTCGGTCGCGCTGAGCGAGGAAGACGCGCTCGCCCAGCTGACGCCGTGGGCGGACCGGGTCGAGGTGGCCGCGGTCAACAGCCCGTCGTCGGTCGTCATCGCCGGCGACGCCGAAGCCCTCGACCAGGCCCTCGAAGCGTTGGCGGGCCAGGAAATCCGGGTCCGGCGGGTGGCCGTGGACTACGCCTCGCACACCCGGCACGTCGAGGACATCCAGGAGCCCCTGGCCGAGGCACTGGCCGGGATCGAGGCCCAGGCGCCGGCCCTGCCGTTCTTCTCCACCCTGACCGGCGGCTGGATCCGCGACGCCGGCGTCTTCGACGGTGGCTACTGGTACCGGAACCTGCGCAACCAGGTCTGCTTCGGCCCGGCCGTGGAAGCCCTGATCGCGCAAGGGCACGGCGTGTTCGTCGAGGTCAGCGCGCACCCCGTGCTCGTCCAGGCGATCAGCGGGATCGCCGACGACGCGGTCGTCACCGGGACGCTCCGGCGCGACGACGGCGGCCTGCGGCGGCTGCTGACATCGATGGCCGAGCTGTTCGTCCGCGGCGCCGACGTCGACTGGGCCACGCTGGTGCCGCCCGCCCGGGTCGCCCTGCCGACGTACGCCTTCGACCACCAGCACTACTGGCTGCGGTACCTCGAGACGGCGACCGATTCGGCCGGCCCGGTGGTGCGGCTGCCGCAGACCGGCGGCCTGGTCTTCACCTCGCAGTGGTCCCTGAAGTCGCAGCCGTGGCTGGCCGACCACACCGTGGACGACGTCGTGGTCGTACCCGCCACCGCGCTCGTCGAACTGGCCGTCCGGGCCGGTGACGAGGCCGGGACCCCGGTGCTGGACGAGCTTGTCATCGAGACGCCGCCGGTGGTACCGGACCGCGGCGCGATCCGGGTGCAGGTCAGCGTGTCCGGGCCCGCCGAAGACGGCACCCGGACCCTGCAAGTGCACGCCCAGCCCGATGACGCCACCGACGAGTGGACCCGGCACGCCACCGGCACCCTCTCGGCGACGCCGTCGCCTCCGGGCGCGTGGCAGGGCGGCGACGAGATCGTCACCGAAGTCTCCCTGCCCGACGGCGTGGACGCCGGCGCCTTCGCCCTCCACCCGGCGCTCCTGAACGCGGCCCTATCCGGCGAAGACGGCGTCACGCAGCCCATGGAATGGCGCGGCCTGACGCTGCACGCCGAAGGCGCGTCGACCTTGCGGGTCCGGCTGGTGCCCGGAGGTGCCCTGGAAGCGGTCGACGGCGCCGGCAACCTGGTCGTCACGGCGAAGGAAGTGGTGCTGCGGCCGGTGTCCGCCGGGTCGCCGAGCGGCACCCAGGACGCGCTGTTCCAGGTGAACTGGATCGAGCTCCCCGGGAGTCACGAGGCCGACGGCGTCGCCGACGTGCTGGAAGTCCCCGGCGGCGAATCCCCGCTCGCGGCGACGTCCCGCGTCCTGGAGAAGCTGCAGACCTGGCTGACCGAGCCGGAGGCGGAGCGGCTGGTCGTCGTCACGCGCGGCGCGGTGCCCGCCGGGGACACCCCGGTCACCGATCCGGCCGCGGCGGCGGTCTGGGGTTTGGTCCGGTCCGCGCAGGCGGAAAACCCGGACCGGATCGTCCTGCTGGACACCGACGGCGAAGTCCCGCTCGGCGCGGTGCTGGCCACCGGGGAGCCGCAGGTCGCCGTGCGCGGCGCCGCCCTCCACGTCCCGCGCCTGGCTCGCGCCGACGCCGCACCGGTGTCCGGTCTGCGCGGGCCGGTCCTGGTCTCCGGAGCCGGGGTGCTCGGCGAGTTCGTCGCCCGGCACCTGGTCACCCGGCACGGCGTGCGGAAGCTGGTCCTGGCCAGCCGCCGCGGCCTGGACGCCGACGGCGCGAAGGACCTGGTCACCGACCTCACCGCGGCCGGCGCGGACGTCTCCGTCGTCGCCTGCGACCTGGCCGACCGCGACCAGGTGGCCGCCCTGCTCGACGCGCACCGCCCGGCGAGCGTCATCCACACCGCGGGCGTCCTGGACGACGGCGTCATCGGGACGCTCACCCCGGACCGGCTGGCCAAGGTCTTCGCGCCCAAGGTCGACGCCGTCCGCCACCTCGACGAACTCACCCGCGACTGGGACCTCGACGCCTTCGTCGTGTTCTCCTCCGGCTCCGGCGTCTTCGGCTCGCCCGGCCAGGGCAACTACGCGGCCGCCAACGCGTTCCTGGACGCGGCGATGGCGAGCCGCCGGGCCGCGGGCCTGCCCGGCCTGTCGCTGGCGTGGGGCCTGTGGGAGCAGGCCACCGGCATGACCGCGCACCTCGGCGGCGCCGACCAGGCCCGGATGAGCCGCGGCGGCGTGCGGCCGATCACGGCCGAGGAGGGCATGGCCCTGTTCGACGCCTCGCTGGGCGCCCGGCCCGCGCTGCTCGTGCCGGTCAAGCTCGACCTGCGGGAGCTGCGGGCCGGCGGCACCGTGCCGCCCCTGCTGCGCGGCTTGGTCCGGACCGGGCGGCGGCAGGCGCAGAGTGCGTCCACAGTGGACAACGACCTGCTGCGGAAGCTGGCCGGGCTGGGCGCGCCCGAGCAGGAGGCCCTGCTCGTCGACCTGGTGCAGAACCAGGTCGCGGCGGTGCTCGGCCACACCGGGCCGGACGCCGTCCGCGCCGACACCGCGTTCAAGGACGCCGGGTTCGACTCGCTCACCTCGGTCGACCTGCGCAACCGGCTGCGGGAGAGCACCGGGCTGAAACTGCCCGCGACGCTCGCCTTCGACTACCCGACCCCGCTGGTCCTCGCCCGGCACCTGCGCGACGAACTCGGCGCCGGCGACGACGCGCTTTCGGTCGTGCACGCCCGGCTCGAAGACGTCGAGGCCCTGCTCGGCGGGCTGGTCCTCGACGAATCCACGAA
Organism: Amycolatopsis sp. NPDC004772; assembly: GCF_053601215.1. Lineage (NCBI taxonomy): Bacteria > Bacillati > Actinomycetota > Actinomycetes > Pseudonocardiales > Pseudonocardiaceae > Amycolatopsis > Amycolatopsis sp. NPDC004772. The sequence continues at coordinate 37,069 of NZ_JBSGBK010000008.1, read as the reverse complement.
GACCGGCCTCACCCTCCGGCTGCAGGGCCTGGTGGCCCGGTGCAACGGGGTGAGCGACGCCCCGGACGGCGAAACGCTGGCGGACCGGCTCGAGGCCGCGTCCGCCGACGAAGTCCTCGACTTCATCGACGAGGAGCTGGGCCTCACCTGACCCGGTCCGAGACCCACGCTCCCAGCAAACCCTTGTGAGGACCCAGGAATGGCCACGGACGAGAAACTCCTCAAGTACCTCAAGCGCGTCACGGCGGAACTGCACAGCCTGCGCAAGCATGGGGCTCGGCACGCCGACGAGCCGCTCGCCGTCGTCGGCATGGCCTGCCGGTTCCCCGGTGGCGTGTCCTCGCCCGAAGACCTGTGGCGGCTGGTCGCCGACGGGGTCGACGCCCTGTCGGGCTTCCCCGACGACCGCGGCTGGGACCTGGACGGCCTGTTCGACCCGGACCCGGACAACCCCGGGACGTCCTACACCAGCCAGGGCGGGTTCCTGCGCGGTGCCGGGCACTTCGACGCGGGCCTGTTCGGCATCTCGCCGCGCGAGGCCCTCGTCATGGACCCGCAGCAGCGGGTGCTGCTGGAGACGTCGTGGGAGGCCCTGGAGGACGCCGGGGTCGACCCGCTTTCGCTGAAGGGCAGCGACGTCGGCGTGTTCTCCGGCGTCTTCACCCAGGGCTACGGCGCCGGGGCGATCACGCCGGACCTGGAAGCCTTCGCGGGCATCGGGGCGGCGTCGAGCGTGGCGTCGGGCCGGGTGTCCTACGTCTTCGGGCTCGAAGGGCCGGCCGTCACCATCGACACCGCGTGCTCGTCGTCGCTGGTGGCCATCCACCTCGCCGCCCAGGCCCTGCGCGCGGGCGAGTGCTCGATGGCGCTGGCCGGCGGCGCGACGGTGATGCCGACGCCCGGCACGTTCGTGGCCTTCTCCCGGCAGCGGGTGCTGGCCGCCGACGGCCGCTCCAAGGCCTTCTCCTCGACCGCCGACGGCACCGGCTGGGCCGAGGGCGCCGGCGTCCTCGTCCTCGAACGGCTTTCGGTGGCCCAGGAACGCGGGCACCGGATCCTCGCGGTGATCCGCGGCAGCGCGGTCAACCAGGACGGCGCGTCCAACGGCCTCATCGCGCCGAACGGGCCTTCGCAGCAGCGGGTGATCCGCAAGGCCCTCTCCGGGGCCGGGCTGGTCGCGTCCGATGTGGACATCGTCGAGGCGCACGGCACGGGCACCGCGCTCGGCGACCCGATCGAAGCGCAGGCACTGCTGGCGACCTACGGCCAGGGCCGCGAACGGCCCCTGTGGCTGGGCTCGGTCAAGTCGAACTTCGGGCACACGCAGGCGGCCGCCGGGGTCGCGGGCGTGATCAAGATGGTCCAGGCGCTGCGGCACGGCGCCATGCCGCCGACCCTGCACGTGGCCGAGCCGACGCCGGAGGTCGACTGGTCGGCCGGTGCGGTCGAGCTGCTGACCGAGGCGCGCGAGTGGCCGCGCGAAGACCGGCCCCGCCGGGCCGGCGTGTCCGCGTTCGGGATCAGCGGCACGAACGCCCACCTGATCCTGGAGGAGGCCCCGCCCCAAGACCTCGTGAGTGAAAAGGCGGGTTCTAACCCTCCTTTCCACTCACGACCGGTGGCGCTGGTCGTGTCGGCGGGCAGCCCGGCCTCTTTGGCCGCTCAGGCCGGTCGCCTGGCCGACGTCCTGGAGTCCGGCGCGTCACGGGCCCACGTGGCGAGCGCGCTGCTGACGAGCCGGGCGCTGCTGAACGACCGCGCGGTCGTCGTCGCCGGAACGGCCGAAGAGGCCGTGGCCGGGCTGCGGGCACTGGCCCGCGAAGAACGCGCACCCGGCGTGGTCACCGGTTCGGCCGGGCCGGGCAAGGTCGCCTACGTCTTCCCGGGCCAGGGTTCGCAGCGGCTCGGGATGGGCCGCGAGCTGTACGACCGGTACCCGGTGTTCGCGACGGCGTTCGACGCAGCCTGCGCGGAACTGGACAAGTGCCTGGCCGGCCGGGGCGGGCACCCCGTGCGGGACGTCGTGCTGGGCGCGGTGCCGGCCGGCACCGGGCTGCTGGACCAGACGATGTTCACCCAGGCCGGGCTGTTCGCGGTGGAGAGCGCGCTGTTCCGGCTCGCGGAGTCCTGGGGCGTCCGGCCGGACATCGTGCTCGGCCACTCCATCGGCGAGCTCACCGCCGCCTACGCCGCGGGCGTGTTCTCGCTGCCGGACGCGGCCCGGATCGTCGCGGCCCGCGGGCGGCTGATGCAGGCGCTGGCGCCGGGCGGGGCGATGGTGGCCGTCGCCGCGTCCGAAGCCGAGATCGCCGGACTGCTCGGGGACGGCGTCGAACTCGCCGCCGTCAACGGCCCGTCCGCGGTGGTCCTCTCCGGGGACGAAGACGCGGTCCTCGCGGCCGCCGCCCGGATGCGCGAGCGCGGGCACAAGACCAAGCAGCTCAAGGTTTCCCACGCCTTCCACTCCGCGCGGATGGAGCCGATGCTCGCCGAGTTCGCCGCCGAGCTGGCCGGCGTGACCTGGCACGAGCCGGAAATCCCGGTGGTCTCCAACGTGACCGGCCGGCTCGCCGAACCCGGCGAGCTCACCGAGCCGGGCTATTGGGCCGAGCACGTCCGGCGGCCGGTGCGGTTCGCCGAGGGCGTCACGGCCGCGGCGGAGTCCGGCGCCTCCCGGTTCGTCGAGCTCGGGCCGGGCGCGGCGCTGACCGCCCTCGTCGAGGAGACGGCCGAGGTCACCTGCGTCGCGGCCCTGCGGGACGACCGCCCGGAAGACACCGCGCTGATCGCCGCGGTCGCCGAGCTGTTCGTCCGCGGGACAGCGGTCGACTGGTCCGCGCTGCTGCCGCCGGTGACCGGGTTCGTCGACCTGCCGAAGTACGCCTTCGACCAGCGGAACTATTGGCTGCACCCGGCCGCGCAGGCCACCGACGCGGCTTCGCTCGGGCAGGTCGCGGCCGACCACCCGCTGCTGGGCGCGGTCGTGCGGCTGCCGCAGTCGGACGGCCTGGTCTTCACCGCGCGGCTGTCGCTGAAGTCGCACCCCTGGCTGGCCGACCACGTCATCGGCGGGGTCGTGCTGGTCGCGGGCACCGGGCTCGTCGAGCTGGCCGTCCGGGCCGGGGACGAAGCCGGCTGCCCGGTCCTCGAGGAGCTCGTCATCGAGGCCCCGCTGGTCGTCCCCGACCACGGCGGGGTCCGGATCCAGGTCGTCGTGGGCGCGCCGGGGGAGACCGGGTCGCGCGCGGTCGAGGTGTACTCCCTGCGCGAGGACGCCGGGGCCGAGGTCTGGGCCCGGCACGCGACCGGCTTCCTGGCCGCTTCCGCGGAAGCGGCCGAGCCGTTCGACTTCACCGCCTGGCCGCCGCCCGGCGTCGAGCGCGTAGACGTCGAGGACTTCTACGACGGGCTCGTCGAGCGCGGGTACGCCTACGGGCCGTCGTTCCGGGGCCTGCGGGCGGTGTGGCGGCGCGGCGACGAGGTGTTCGCCGAGGTCTCGCTGTCCGAAGACGACCGCGCGGACGCGGCCCGCTTCGGCATCCATCCCGGCCTGCTGGACGCGGCCCTGCACGCGGGTATGGCCGGTGCGGCCACGACGGAAGAGCCCGGCCGTCCGGTGCTGCCGTTCGCCTGGAACGGCCTGGTCCTGCACGCCGCCGGGGCGTCCGCGCTGCGCGTCCGGCTCGCTCCGAGCGGCCCGGACGCGCTGTCCGTCCAGGCCGCGGACGAAGCCGGCGGTTTCGTCGTGACGGCGGATTCGCTGGTCTCCCGGCCGGTGTCGACCGAACAGCTCGGCGCGGCGGCGAACCGGGACGCGCTGTTCCGCGTGGAGTGGACCGAAATTCCCCCGGCTGGAGACGTTCCGGCGGACCACGTCGAGGTGCTCGAAGCCGTCGGCGAAGACCCCCTGGAACTGACTGGCCGGGTCCTGGAGGCGGTGCAGACCTGGCTCGCCGGCGCAGCCGACGACGCTCGCCTGGCCGTGGTGACCCGCGGCGCCGTCCACGAGGTGGCTGACCCGGCCGGTGCCGCGGTGTGGGGCCTGATCCGGGCCGCGCAGGCGGAAAACCCGGACCGGATCGTGCTGCTGGACACCGACGGCGACGTCCCGCTGGGCCGGGTGCTGGCCACCGGCGAGCCGCAGGTCGCCGTCCGCGGCACCACCCTGACCGCCCCGCGGCTCGCCCGCGCCGCGGCTGCGGAGGCGCCGGCCGTGACCGGCGGGACGGTCCTGATCTCGGGCGCCGGCTCGCTCGGCGTGCTCACCGCCCGGCACCTGGTCGCCCGGCACGGCGTCCGGCGGCTGGTGCTCGTCAGCCGCCGCGGCCCCGACGCCGACGGCATGACCGAGCTGACCGCGGACCTCACCGCGCAGGGCGCCGAGGTCTCCGTGATCGCCTGCGACTTGGCCGACCGGGACCAGGTGGCCGCGGTGCTGGCCGAGCACCGGCCGACCGCCGTCGTGCACACGGCCGGTGTTCTCGACGACGGCGTCTTCGAGTCGCTGACGCGGGAGCGGCTGGCGAAGGTCTTCGCGCCGAAGGTCGACGCGATCCGCCACCTCGACGAGCTCACCCGCGACCTCGACCTCGACGCCTTCGTCGTGTTCTCCTCCGCCTCCGGGGTCTTCGGCTCCGCCGGGCAGGGCAACTACGCCGCCGCCAACGCGTACCTGGACGCCGTGGTGGCGAACCGCCGGGCCGCGGGCCTGCCCGGCACGTCGCTGGCTTGGGGCCTGTGGGAACAGACCGACGGGATGACCGCGCACCTCGGCGGCGCCGACCAGGCGCGGGCGAGCCGCGGCGGGGTCCTCGCCATCTCACCCGCCGAAGGCATGGAGCTGTTCGACGCAGCTCCGGACGGGCTCGTCGTCCCGGTCAAGCTCGACCTCCGCAAGACCCGCGCCGGCGGGACGGTGCCGCACCTGCTGCGCGGCCTGGTCCGCCCGGGACGGCACCAGGCGCGTCCGGCGTCCACTGTGGACAAGGGACTGGCCGGGCGGCTCGCCGGGCTCGCCCCCGCGGAGCAGGAGGCGCTGCTGCTCGACGTCGTCCGCACCCAGGTCGCGCTGGTGCTCGGGCACGCCGGACCGGAGGCCGTCCGCGCGGACACGGCGTTCAAGGACACCGGCTTCGACTCGCTGACGTCGGTGGAACTGCGCAACCGGCTGCGCGAGGCGAGCGGCCTGAAGCTGCCCGCCACGCTGGTCTTCGACTACCCGACTCCGGTGGCGCTGGCCCGCTACCTGCGTGCCGAACTCGGCGACACGGTGCCGGACGCGCCGGCCGTGGCGGTGACCGCCGCGGACGCCGGCGAGCCGATCGCCATCGTCGGCATGGCGTGCCGGCTGCCCGGCGGCGTCACCGACCCCGAAGGCCTGTGGCGCCTGGTGCGCGACGGCCTCGAAGGGTTGTCGCCCTTCCCCGAGGACCGCGGCTGGGACCTGGAGAACCTGTTCGACGACGACCCCGACCGCTCGGGCACGACGTACACCAGCCAGGGCGGCTTCCTCGAAGGCGCGGGCCTGTTCGACGCGGGCTTCTTCGGCATCTCGCCGCGCGAGGCGCTGGCGATGGACCCGCAGCAGCGGTTGCTGCTGGAAGCCTCCTGGGAGGCCCTGGAGGGCGTCGGGGTCGACCCGAGTTCGCTGAAGGGTGCCGACGTCGGGGTGTTCGCCGGCGTGTCCAACCAGGGCTACGGAATGGGCGCGGACGCGGCCGACCTCGAGGGCTACGCGAGCACCGCGGGCGCGTCGAGTGTCGTGTCGGGCCGCGTGTCCTACGTCTTCGGCTTCGAGGGCCCGGCGGTCACGATCGACACGGCGTGCTCGTCGTCGCTGGTCGCGATGCACCTGGCCGGGCAGGCCCTGCGGCAGGGCGAGTGCTCGATGGCCCTGGCCGGCGGGGTCACGGTGATGGGCACGCCCGGCACGTTCGTGGAGTTCGCCAAGCAGCGCGGGCTGGCCGGCGACGGCCGGTGCAAGGCCTACGCCGACGGCGCGGACGGCACCGGCTGGGCCGAGGGTGTCGGGGTTGTCGTGCTGGAGCGGCTTTCGGTGGCACGCGAACGCGGGCACCGCGTCCTGGCCGTGCTGCGCGGCAGCGCGGTCAACTCCGACGGCGCGTCCAACGGCCTGACCGCCCCGAACGGGCCGTCGCAGCAGCGGGTCATCCGCCGCGCCCTAGCCGGGGCCGGCCTGCAACCGTCCGATGTGGACGTCGTGGAGGGTCACGGCACCGGGACGGCGCTGGGCGACCCGATCGAGGCGCAGGCCCTGCTGGCCACCTACGGCCAGGACCGCGACCCGGAGCAGCCGCTGTGGCTGGGGTCGGTGAAGTCGAACTTCGGGCACACGCAGTCGGCCGCCGGGGTCGCCGGGGTGATCAAGGTGGTCCAGGCGCTGCGGCACGGCGTCCTGCCGCCCACCCTGCACGTGGACCGGCCCACCAGCCAGGTCGACTGGTCCGCCGGGGCGGTCTCGCTGCTGACCGAGGCCCGGGAGTGGCCCCGGAACGGCCGTCCCCGCCGGGCCGGGGTGTCCTCGTTCGGGATCAGCGGCACCAACGCCCACCTGATCATCGAAGAAGCCCCGGATCCGGGTCTGCCGCAGCTTGTCGTGAGTGAAAAAGCGGGTTCTAACCCTCCTTTCCACTCACGACCGGCTGTGGTGCCGCTGGTCGTGACGGCCCGCAGCGCCGGTTCCCTCGCCGGGCAGGCCGATCGGCTGGCCGCGGTCCTGGACGACCAGGCCCTCGCCGACGTCGCCGGTGCCCTGCCGGGCCGTGCCCGGTTCGGCGAGCGTGCGGTCGTCGTGGCGGAGACGGCCAAGGAGGCCCGCACCGGGCTGGCCGCCCTCGCCCGCGGCGAGGACGCGCCGGGCCTGGTCACCGGCCGGGTGTCCGCGTCCGGCCTGCCGGGCAAGCTCGTCTGGGTGTTCCCGGGCCAGGGGACGCAGTGGGCGGGCATGGGCCGGGAACTCCTCGAATCCTCGCCGGTGTTCGCCGCGCGGATCGCCGAGTGCGCGGCCGCGCTGGAGCCGTGGGTCGACTGGTCGCTGCTCGACGTCCTGCGCGGCGAAGGCCCCGGCCTGCTCTACCGGGTGGACGTCCTCCAGCCCGCGAGTTTCGCGATGATGGTCGGCCTGGCCGCGGTGTGGTCGGCGGCCGGGGTCGTCCCGGACGCGGTGGTCGCCCACTCCCAGGGCGAAATCGCCGCCGCGTGCGTGTCCGGCGCGCTCTCGCTCGAAGACGCGGCGAAGGTGGTCGCCCTGCGCAGCCAGGCCATCGCCGCGAAGCTCTCCGGCCGCGGCGGCATGGCTTCGGTCGCGCTGAGCGAAGAAGACGCCGTCACGCGCTTGGCGCCGTGGGCGGACCGGGTCGAGGTGGCCGCGGTCAACAGCCCCACGTCGGTGGTGGTCGCCGGGGACGCCGAAGCGCTCGCCGAAGCCCTCGAAACGCTGACCGGCCAAGGCGTCCGCGTCCGGCAGATCGCGGTGGACTACGCCTCGCACACCCGCCACGTCGAGGACATCGAGGAGACCCTGGCCGAAGCACTGGCCGGGCTCGACGCGCGGGCGCCGCGGGTGCCGTTCCTCTCCACCCTCACCGGCGAGTGGATCACCGGAGCCGGGGTCGTCGACGGCGATTACTGGTACCGGAACCTGCGTGGCCAGGTGCGGTTCGGCCCGGCCGTGGAAGCCCTGATCGCCCAGGGCCACGGCGTGTTCGTCGAAGTCAGCGCCCACCCGGTGCTGGTGCAGCCGATCACCGAACTCACCGACGCTGTCGTCACCGGCACTCTCCGGCGCGACGACGGCGGCCTCCGGCGGCTGCTGACGTCGATGGCCGAGCTGTTCGTCCACGGGGTCGACCTCGACTGGTCGGCGCTCGTGCCGCCCACCCGGGCGGACCTGCCGGCGTACGCCTTCGACCACGAGCACTACTGGCTCCGCGCGGCGGACACCGCGTCCGACGCCGTCTCGCTCGGCCTGGCCGGGGCCGATCACCCGCTGCTGGGCGCGGTCGTCGAGCTGCCGCAGTCCGACGGCCTGGTCTTCACCTCGCGGCTGTCGCTGCGGACGCACCCCTGGCTGGCCGACCACGCGGTCCGGGACGTCGTGATCGTCCCCGGCACCGGGCTGGTCGAGCTGGCCGTGCGGGCCGGCGACGAAGCCGGCTGCCCGGTGCTCGACGAGCTGGTCATCGAGGCGCCGCTGGTGGTGCCCCGCCGCGGCGGGGTCCGCGTGCAGGTCGCCCTCGGCGGCCCCGGCGCGGACGGCTCGCGCACGGTGGACGTCTACTCCCTTCGCGAAGACGCCGACAGTTGGGTCCGGCACGCCACCGGCGTTCTCCAGCCGGACGACCGGCCGCAGGGAACCGCCGCGTTCGACTTCGCGGCCTGGCCGCCGCCCGAGGCGAAGCCCATTGATATCGGCGGCGCCTACGACGTGCTCGCGGACGTCGGTTACGGCTACGGGCCGACGTTCCGGGCCGTGCGGGCGGTGTGGCGGCGCGGGGACGAAACCTTCGCCGAGATCGCCCTGCCCGAGGACGCGGAAGCCGGCCGGTTCGGCATCCACCCGGCCCTGCTCGACGCGGCCCTGCACTCGACGATGGTCAGCGCCGCCGCGGACACCGAGTCCTACGGCGACGAGGTGCGGCTGCCGTTCGCGTGGAACGGGCTGCGGCTGCACGCGGCGGGGGCCTCGGTGCTGCGGGTGCGCGTCGCCAAGCCCGAGCGGGACAGCCTGTCCCTGGAGGCCGTGGACGAGACCGGCGGCCTGGTCGTGACGCTGGATTCCCTGGTCGGCCGTCCGGTCTCGAACGACCAGCTCACGACGGCGGCGGGCCCGGCGGGTGCCGGTTCGCTGTTCCGGGTGGACTGGACCCCGTTGTCCTCTGTGGACACTTCGGCGCCGGTGCCGTCGTGGGTTCCGGTCGCCACCGCGGAAGAGGTGGCGACGCTGGCCGACGACGTCGAGACCGGCGTGGCCGAGGCCCCGGCGGTGGCCGTCATGGAGGCGGTGGCCGGCGCGGATCCGGTGCTGGCGCTCACCGTCCGGGTGCTGGACGTCGTCCAGTGCTGGCTGGCCGGCGGCGGGCTGGAGGCGACGAAGCTCGCGATCGTGACCCGGGGCGCGGTGCCCGCCGGCGACGGCGTGGTGACCGACCCGGCCGCGGCCGCGGTGTGGGGGCTGGTCCGGGCCGCCCAGGCGGAGAACCCGGACCGGATCGTCCTGCTCGACGTCGAGCCGGACGCCGACGTGCCGCCGCTGCTGGCTTCGGTGCTGGCCGACGGCGAGCCGCAGGTCGCGGTCCGCGGCACGACGGTGGCCATCCCGCGGCTCGCCCGGGTGGCCCGGCCGGACTCGCCCGCCGGGTTCACGACCCGCGGGCCGGTGCTGATCACCGGCGGCACCGGGTCGCTCGGCGGCCTGGCCGCCCGGCACCTGGTCGAGCGGCACGGCGTCCGGCAGCTCGTGCTGGCCAGCCGCCGCGGCCTGGACGCCGAAGGCGCGAAGGACCTGGTCACCGACCTCACCGCACTCGGCGCCGACGTCGCGGTCGCTGCCTGCGACGTCGCCGACCGGGACCAGGTGGCCGCGCTGCTGGCCGAGCACCGGCCGGCCGCCATCGTGCACACGGCCGGCGTCTCGGACGCCGGGGTGATCGGGACGGTGACCCCGGACCGGCTGGCCGAGGTGTTCGCGCCCAAGGTCGACGCGGTCCGCCACCTCGACGAACTGAGCCGCGACCTGGACCTCGACGCGTTCGTCGTTTACTCCTCGGTGTCCGCGGTGTTCATGGGCGCCGGCAGCGGCAGCTACGCCGCGGCCAACGCCTACCTGGACGGGCTGATGGCCCACCGGCGCGCGGCGGGCCTGCCGGGCCAGTCGCTGGCGTGGGGCCTGTGGGACCAGACCACCGGCGGCATGGCGGCCGGCACCGACGAAGCCGGCCGGGCCCGGATGACCCGGCGCGGCGGCCTGGTCGCCATGAACCCCGCGGACGGCATGGACCTGTTCGACGCCGCCATCGGGTCCGGGGCGGCGCAGCTGGTGCCCGCCCAGCTCGACCTGCGCGGCCTGCGGGCCGAAGCGGCGTCCGGCACCGAGGTGCCGCACCTGCTGCGCGGCCTGGTCCGCCCGAGCCGGCAGCAGGCCCGCACGGCGTCCACAGTGGACGAAGACTGGGCCGGCCGGCTGGCCGGGCTCGCACCGGCCGAGCGGGCGAAGGTCCTCCTGGAGCTGGTGCGCGCCCAGGTGGCCGCGGTGCTGGGCTACCGGGCCGCCCACCAGGTCGACCCGGACCAGGGCCTGTTCGAGATCGGCTTCGACTCGCTCACCGCGATCGAACTCCGCAACCGGCTGCGCGCCCGCACCGAACGGAAGATCGCGCCCAGCGTCGTCTTCGATCACCCGACGCCGGCCCTGCTCGCCGCGCACCTGACCGAGCTGCTCTGAAAGAAGGTGGATGGACGTTGTTCGACGTGGAGACCTACCTCCAGCGGATCGGCTGCGCCGGCGAAACCGGCGTGGGCCTCGAGACGCTCGCGAAGCTGCAGAAGCACCACCTGATGGCGATCCCGTACAACAGCCTCGCCTACCAGCTGCGGGACGCGGTGAACGTCGTCGACCTCGACGAGGACGACGTGTTCGTGACCAGCATCGCCGAAGGCAACGGCGGCGCCTGCTACCACCTGAACCGGCTGTTCCACCGGCTCCTCACCGAACTGGGCTACGACGTCACGCCGCTCGCGGGCAGCACCGCCGAAGGCCGGGAGACCTTCGCGACCGACGTCGAGCACATGTTCAACCTGGTCACCCTGGACGGCGGCGACTGGCTCGTGGACGTCGGCTACCCCGGCCCCACCTACGTCGAGCCGCTGCCGGTCTCGCCCGCGGTGCAGACCCAGTACGGGAGCCAGTTCCGGCTGGTGGAGCGGGAAACCGGGTACGCGCTGCAACGCCGGGGCGCGGTCACCCGCTGGAGCGTCGTCTACACCTTCACCACGCAACCGCGGCAGTGGCGCGACTGGAAGGAGCTGGAGGACAACTTCCGGGCCCTGGTCGGGGACACCAGCCGCACCGACACGCAGGAAACCCTGTGCGGCCGGGCGACCGCGAACGGCCAGGTCTTCCTGCGGCAGCGCCGCTACCTGACCGTCGAGGACGGCCGCGAGCAGGTCCGCACGATCACCGACGACGAAGAACACCGGACGCTGGTGGCCCGTGTGCTGTCCGGCGACCTCGGCTGAACTGGGGAAAGGCACCACGATGACGGAAAAAGAGGGCCTGCTGGCGAAGTTCGCCGGCCTGTGCCGGACGGCGTACCGGCAGCACTACGTCCCCTACCTGAACTTCTTCTACGGCGGCGAATACCTCCACCACGGCAGCGAGCCGGTCTCCCGGATCGCCGACCTGCCCTACCTGACGCTGCCGGAGCCGCGGGAGCCCTCGCCGTGACGACGACGATCCCGGTACGCCTGGAAGAACGTTCCTACGACGTGCTCGTCGGCCCCGGGGTGCGGCACGCGCTGCCCGGGGTCGTCCGGCGGCTCGGCGCCCAGCGGGCCGTGGTCGTCTCGGCCCGCCCGGCGGAGTGGGTGCCGGACACCGGCGTCGAGACGCTGCTGCTGCCGGCGCGCGACGGCGAGCCGGACAAACGACTGTCCACAGTGGAAGAGTTGTGCGGTGAGTTCGCGCGGTTCGGGCTGACCCGGTCCGACGTCGTCGTTTCCTGCGGCGGCGGCACGACCACCGACGTCGTCGGGCTCGCGGCCGCGCTGTACCACCGGGGGGTCGCCGTGGTGCACCTGCCGACGTCCCTGCTCGCGCAGGTGGACGCCAGCGTCGGCGGGAAGACCGCGGTGAACCTGCCGGCGGGCAAGAACCTCGTCGGCGCGTACTGGCAGCCGAGCGCGGTGCTGTGCGACACGGACTACCTGACCACCCTGCCGCGGCGGGAGCTGCTGAACGGCCTCGGCGAGATCGCGCGCTGCCACTTCATCGGCGCACCCGACCTGCGGGGGCTCTCGCTGCCGGAGCAGATCGCCGCCAGCGTCACCCTCAAGGCGGGCATCGTCGCGCAGGACGAGCGCGACACCGGGCTGCGGCACCTGCTCAACTACGGCCACACGCTGGGCCACGCGCTGGAGATCGCCACGGACTTCGCGCTGCGCCACGGCGAGGCGGTGGCCATCGGCACGGTCTTCGCGGGCCGGCTCGCGGGCGCGCTCGGCCGGATCGACCAGTCCGGAGTGGACGAACACCTCGATGTCGTCCGCCACTACGGCCTGCCGGCCGCGCTGCCCGAGGACGTCGACCCGGCGGTGCTCGTGCGCCAGATGCACCGGGACAAGAAGGCGATCACCGGGCTCGCCTTCGTGCTGACCGGGCCGCGGGGCGCGGAGCTGGTCAGCGACGTGCCGCCGGAGGTGGTCACGGACGTCCTGGCCGGGATGCCCCGCGACCGCCTGGAGAACCTGGTGGGGGCGACGGAAGCGGCGGCGCCGTGAACCGGCTGCGCACCGGCCCGGCGGCCGATCGGGTGCTGGCCGCCCGGCTGAGCGCGGCGCTGGCCAAGCCGGCCGCGCAGCAGCCGTGCTGGCCGGACGCCGCCCGGGCGGAGGCGGTGGTCGAGCTGCTGCACAACGCCGAGCCGATCGTGGCGCCGGAGGAGACCGCGCGGCTGCGCACGCGGCTCGCGTCGGTCGCCCGCGGCGAGGCGTTCCTGCTGCAGGGCGGGGACTGCGCGGAGACGTTCGCCGGCAACACCGAACCACACCTGCGGGCCAACCTGGGCCTGCTGGAGCGGATGGGCGAAGTGCTGGCCGAGGCGGCCGGCCTGCCGGTTGTCAAGATCGCCCGGATGGCCGGGCAGTTCGCCAAGCCGCGGTCCAAGACCGTCGACTCGCTGGGACTGCCGGTCTACCGCGGCGACATCGTGAACTCCCCGGAGTGCTCGGCCGCGGCCCGGACCCCCGACCCGCACCGGATGCTGATGGCCTACGCCCACGCGGCCAGCGCGATGGACCTCGTCCGCAAGCTCTGCGCCGAGGGCATCGAAGAACCGCTGCCGGCGCTCGCCGGTGCGTCCCACCGCGGCGAGTCGTGGTTCGCCGAGGACGCCCGGCCGCCACGGCCGAGCGAGATGTACGTCAGCCACGAGATGCTGCTGCTCGACTACGAGCGGGCCGTCCTGTCGGCGGACACCGGCGGGCCGGAACCGCGGCTGTCCAGCGGGCTGGCGCACTTCCTGTGGATCGGCGAACGCACCCGGCAGCTCGACGGCGCCCACATCGCGTTCGCGGAGCTACTGACCAACCCGATCGGCCTGAAGCTGGGGCCGTCCACCACGCCGGAACAGGCCGTCGAGTACGTGCGGCGGCTCGACCCGCACCGCACGCCCGGCCGGCTGACGCTGGTCAGCCGGATGGGGCACGCCCACGTCCGCGAGCTGCTCCCGCCGATCGTGGAGAAGGTCGCCGCCTCCGGGCACGAGGTGATCTGGCAGTGCGACCCGATGCACGGCAACACCCGGACCTCGGGCAACGGCTACAAGACCCGGCACTTTGGCGACGTCGCCGACGAGCTCGCCGGCTTCTTCGCCGTCCACCGGGCGCTCGGCACCCACCCGGGCGGCATCCACGTCGAGGTGACCGGCGACGACGTGACCGAATGCCTCGGCGGGGCCGCGGGCATCGCCGAGGCCGACCTGCCGGACCGCTACCTGACCGCCTGCGACCCGCGGCTCAACGCCGACCAGTCGGTCGAACTCGCCCACGCGATCGGGAAGATGCTGCGCTAGCCGCAGCGGGAAGGCCGAGATGACCATCAGCGGCACCACCCGCCTGTACGTCGTGCTGGGCGATCCGGTCGCGCAGGTCCAGTCGCCCGGGCTGCTGAACCCGCTCTTCGCGGACCTCGGCGTCGACGCCGTGCTCGTCCCGGTGCACGCGCCGGCGCCGGACTTGGAGCGGATCGTCGCCGGGCTGAAGGCGGTGGGCAACCTCGACGGCATCTTCGTCACCGTGCCGCACAAGGTGGCCGTGGCCGGGCTCGCCGACCGGTGCAGCCCGATGGTCGAGATCACCGGCAGCGCCAACGCGTTGCGCCGGGAAGCCGACGGCCGGTGGTACGCCGAGAACTTCGACGGCACCGGCTTCGTGGCCGGGCTCGTCGAAGCCGGCCACGACCCGAAGGCCCGGACGGTCGCTCTCGTCGGCGCCGGTGGAGCAGGCAGTGCCATCGCGGCCGCGGTGCTGGCCGCGGGCGCCGACCGGCTCGCGGTGTGCGACCCGGACACCGCGAAACTGACGGCGTTGCAAGCCCGGCTGGACGCACACTGGCCGGGCCGGACGTCGGTGTCGGCCGAACCGGACCTCGTTGGCGCCGAGATCGTCGTCAACGCGACGCCGCTGGGCCTGCGTCCCGACGACCCGCTGCCGTTCCGGCCGGAGGAGCTGGCGCCGGGCCGCGTGGTCGCCGACATCATCATGAAACCGCGCGAAACCCGCCTTCTGCGCGAAGCGGCCGCTCTCGGCCACGACGTCCACTATGGAATTCACATGCTCGGCGGGCAGCTCGGCTCCTATCGCGCTTTCTTCGGCCTGGGCTGAAGATCGGCACTACCAAGCCGGGGGATGTGAGGGTGTCAGCGCCGACCTAGCCTGGTCTTGACGCTGATATTTCGCAGCATTCCGGACACGGCACGGGCTTTTTTCTGCCATTCGAACCCCAGCGGAGATTCGGAGAACCATGAACGCGCGAAAGGCACCGGAATTCCCCGCGTGGCCGCAGTACGACGACGCCGAGCGGGACGGCTTGGTCCGCGCGCTCGAACAGGGTCAGTGGTGGCGCATGGGCGGGGACGAGGTGAACTCCTTCGAGCGCGAGTTCGCCGCCCACCACGGCGCCGCGCACGCGCTGGCGGTCACGAACGGCACGCACGCGCTGGAACTCGCCCTGCAGGTCATGGGCGTCGGCCCGGGCACCGAGGTCATCGTGCCCGCCTTCACCTTCATCTCCTCCTCGCAGGCGGCCCAGCGGCTCGGCGCGGTCACCGTCCCGGTCGACGTCGACGCGGCCACCTACAACCTCGACCCGGAGGCGGTCGCGGCCGCCGTCACCCCGCGCACCAAGGTGATCATGCCGGTGCACATGGCCGGGCTGATCGCCGACATGGACGCGCTGGCGAAGATCTCCGCCGACACCGGCGTCGCGCTGCTCCAGGACGCCGCGCACGCGCACGGCGCCCGCTGGCAGGGCAAGCGCGTCGGCGAGCTGGACAGCATCGCCACCTTCAGCTTCCAGAACGGCAAGCTGATGACCGCCGGCGAAGGCGGCGCGGTCGTCTTCCCCGAGGGCGAGACCGAGAAGTACGAGACGGCGTTCCTCCGGCACAGCTGCGGCCGTCCCCGCGAAGACCGCCGGTACCTGCACAAGATCGCCGGCTCCAACATGCGGCTCAACGAGTTCTCCGCGTCCGTGCTGCGCGCGCAGCTGGCCCGCCTCGACGAGCAGATCGCCGTCCGCGACGAGCGCTGGACGCTGCTGTCGGAGCTGCTCGGCGAGATCGACGGCGTCGTGCCCCAGGGCGGCGACGTGCGCGCCGACCGCAACTCCCACTACATGGCCATGTTCCGCGTCCCCGGGCTCACCGAGGAGCGGCGCAACGCGCTGGTCGACCGGCTCGTCGAAGCCGGCCTGCCCGCCTTCGCCGCGTTCCGCGCGATCTACCGCACCGACGCCTTCTGGGAGCTCGGCGCCCCCGGCGAGAGCGTCGACGCGATCGCGGAACGCTGCCCGAACACCGACGCGATCAGCCGGGACTGCGTCTGGCTGCACCACCGGGTGCTGCTGGCCGACGAGCCGGCGCTGCAGGCGACCGCGGAGATCATCGCCGCCGAAGTGGCGCGGGCATGAGTGTCCGGGCCGCGGTGGTCGGGCTCGGCTGGGCCGGGCGGGAGCTGTGGCTGCCCCTGCTGCGCGAGCACGCCGACTTCGAGGTGGTGGCCGCGGTCGACGCCGACCCGGCGTCCCGGCAGGCGTTCACGAAGGCGACCGGCATCCCGACGCACCCCGCGGTGTCCGCGCTGACCGCGCGCGACGTCGACCTGGCCGTCGTCGCCGTGCCCAATTACCTGCACACCGAGGTGGCGGGCGCGCTGCTCGCCACCGGGATCTCCGTCTTCCTCGAGAAGCCGGTCTGCCTGACCTCGGCCGAGATCGACGTCCTCGCGGCGGCCGAACGCAGTGGCGGCATGCTGCTGGCCGGCAGCGCCGCCCGCTACCGCGGTGACGTCGGCGCGCTGCGGGACGTCCTCCCGGACCTGGGCGACATCCGGCACGTCGCGATGGGCTGGATCCGGGCCCGCGGGGTGCCGCGTGCGGGCGGCTGGTTCACCCAGCGCGAGAAGGCCGGCGGGGGAGCGCTGTACGACCTCGGCTGGCACCTGCTCGACACGCTCGCGTTCCTGCTCGGCCCGGCCGCCTTCACCCAGGTCATCGGCGTGACGTCGGACGACTTCGTCAACGCGGGCGCCTGGCGCGCGGCCTGGCGGCAGGACCAGCTGGGCGCCGACGCCGCCGACGTCGAGGACACCGCGCGCGGCTTCCTGGTCCGGGACGACGGCGTCTCGGTCTCGCTGCGCGCGAGCTGGGCCTCGCACCAGGCGCGGGACGTCTCGGTGATCCACGTCGAGGGCAGCGCCGGCACCGCGGACCTGCGGTGCACCTTCGGCTTCAGCCCCAACCGCGAGCCCGAGCCGGTGCTGACGGTGACCCGCGAGGGCACCACCACGCAGCTGCCGGTGCCGATCGAGCGGATCGGCGTCGAGTACACGCGCCAGGTGAGCGACCTCGCCGCGATGCTGGCCGACCCGGGCAGCCGCGGCCGGGCCGTCGCCGAAGCGCGGCCGATCGTCTCGATGATCGAGGACTTCTACGCCTCCGCCGGTTCGGTGCGGGGCGCGGTCCCGGCGTACCAGTAGAGAGGGCGCTCCATGACTTTCCCGATCGTCGATCGGCCGGACACCGGGGCCGATCCCTCGGTGCCGGTCCGGCACGCGGTCATCTTCGACCTCGACGGCGTCGTCGTCGACAGCTTCGCGGTGATGAGCGAGGCCTTCGCCATCGCCTACGCCGAAGTCGTCGGCGACGGCCCCGCGCCCTTCGAGGAGTACCGGCGCCACCTCGGCCGCTACTTCCCGGACATCATGCGGATCATGGACCTGCCGCTGGAAATGGAGGAACCCTTCGTCCGCGAGAGCTACCGCCTCGCCGGCGAGGTCCAGGTCTTCGACGGCGTCACCGAGCTGCTGGTGACGCTGCGGGCGCGCGGGCTGCGGCTGGCCATCGCCACCGGCAAGAGCGGGCCGCGGGCCCGGTCCCTGCTGGACAACCTCGGCCTGCTGCCGTTCTTCGAGCACGTCATCGGCTCCGACGAGGTCGCCCGGCCGAAGCCGGCCCCCGACATCGTCCGGCACGCGCTCACCCTGATGGACATCGAGCCGGAGCGGGCCATCATGATCGGCGACGCGCCGACCGACCTGGCCAGCGCGCGCGGGGCCGGTGTCGCTTCGGCCGCCGCGCTGTGGGCGCCCCCGGACGACATCGGCGAGCTGCTCGCCGCCGGTCCGGACGTGGTGCTGCGGCAGCCGGCCGACCTGCTCGCGCTCTGCCCGTCGGTGCCCGGCCGCTGACCGACGTGCGCACCCCGTACCACCTCGGCATCGACGTCGGCGGCACCAAGGTCGCCTTCCGCGTCGAAACCGGCACCGCGTGCGTCGAGGAGACGTCGTTCGGCTGGGGTCCCCGGCACCGCGCCGAGGCCGACCTCGCGCAGCTGGCCGCGCACGTGGCCGCGCTGCGCGACCGCCTCGGCGCGCCGCTGGAGGCGGTCGGGGTCGCGATGCCCGGCACGGTCGGCCCGGACGGCCGGGTCGTCACCTGGCCGAGCCGTCCGGAGTGGACGGACGTCGACCTGAAAGCGGTGCTGCACGAGCTGTTTCCCGAAGCGGCCGTCGCCTGGGCGGACGACGGCGACCTCGGCGCGCTCGCCGAAGCGCAGGCTTCGGGCTGCGAAAACCTGCTGTACGTGGGAATCGGTACCGGCATCGGCGGCGGCCTGGTCCTCGGCGGCGTGCCGTGCCCGGGCCTCGGCCGCGGCTCGTTCGAGATCGGGCACGTCATCGCCGAGCCGGACGGCCCGCGGTGTGTCTGCGGCCGCCGCGGCTGCCTCCAGGCGCTCGCCTCCGGCCCGGCGACCCTCCGCCGCGCCGGAGCGCTGCGCGGCGCGGACGTCACGTTCGACGACCTGCGCGAGGCGGTGGCCGCCGGACAGCCGTGGGCGATCGAGGCGATCGACACGACGGCCCGGGCGCTGGCCGCCGCGGTGACGAGCGTCCAGGAGCTCGTCCACCCGGAGCGCGCCCTGCTCGGCGGCGGCTTCGCGGCCGGGTTCCCTTCGCTGGCCGGCCGCGTGGCCGCGCACCTCGGCACGCTGGCCCGCCCCGGACTGTCCCCGCTGCCGCTGGCACCGGCTGCGCTGGGCGGCCTGTCCTCCCTGCGCGGCGCGGTGGCCCTCGCCCGCCTGATCGCCGGCGGGTCCGGCGAGAGGGAGAACGTCACACAATGGAGTACACATGACTGAAACGACCGTCGACGCCCGCTGCCCGGTGGCCTTCCCGCTGGAACGCCCGGCACCGCCGGAACCGGCCGCCGAGTACCGCCGGCTGCGCGCCGAGGACCCGATCATCAAGGTCTCGCTGCCGACCGAGCAGGAGGCCTGGCTGGTCACCAGACACGCCGACGTCCGGGCGCTGCTGGTCGACGAACGGATGAGCGCCGACCGCAGCCACCCCAACTTCCCGCTGCGCCGGCCGGTGCAGCAGGTGCTGCGCAAGGGGTTCAGCGCCCAGGCCAAGTCGCTGCTCGCGCTGGACCTGCCGGAGCACACCGCGCCCCGGCAGATGCTGGCCAACGAGTTCACCCTCCGCCGGATCAACACGCTGCGGCCGATCATCCAGCAGATCGTGGACGAGCGGATCGACGCGATGCTCGCCGCGGGCCCGCCGGCCGACCTGGTCAGTGACCTGGCGACGCAGGTGCCGTCCCGGATGATCTGCGAGCTGCTCGGCGTCCCGCTGGACAGCCGGGAGTTCTTCCAGGACCGCACCCTGGTCCTGCAGCTGCCGGGCAGCACCCCGCAACAGCAGCTGGCGGCGGCCGACGACCTCAACAAGTTCCTGGACGAACTGGTCACGGAGAAGGAGCTGGTGCCGAGCGACGACGTGCTCGGCCGGCTGATCGTCCGCAACCGGGGCACCGGGGTGTACACCCACGACCTGCTGGTCGGCATGGCGCAGAACCTGCTCATCGGCGGCCACGAGACCACGATCAACGCGATCGCCCTCGGCACCATCGGCCTGCTGCAGCGCCCGGAGGTCATCGCCGAGCTGCAGGCCGACCCGGGCCTGATCGTCTCGACGGTCGAGGAGATCCTGCGCTACTACCCGATCTTCGACGTGATGGTCCGGGTGGCCAAGGAGGACATCGAGATCGGCGGCGTCACGATCAAGGCGGGCGACGGCGTGGTGCTGGCGCTCGGTTCCAGCAACCGCGACGAGGAGCGCTTCGCCGACGCGGACACGTTCGACGCCCACCGCGGCGACCGCCACCACATCACCTTCGGCCACGGGATCCACCAGTGCCTCGGCCAGAACCTGGCCCGGGTGGAGCTGGAGATCGTGTTCAGCACCCTGTTCCGCCGCATGCCGACGCTGCAGCTGGCGGTCGACGTCGATTCGGTGCCGTTCAAGGTGACCTCGACGATCACCGGGGTGTTCAGCCTGCCGGTCACCTGGTAGCCGTCGTGAGTGGTAAGGCGGGTTAGAACCCGCCTTACCACTCACGACCGGCCGGGGTCACCAGGCGACCGGGAGCTCCACCAGGCCCGTGAAGGACTCCCCGGGGTTGACCGGGATCTCGTCCGCCGCCACCGCGAGGCGCAGGTTCGGCAGGCGCTTCACCAGCGTGCCGAAGGCGATCTCCATGATCGCGCGCGCCAGGTCCAGGCCCACGCACTCGTGGGGGCCCGAGCCGTAGCCGAGGTGGTCGCCGGTGTCGGAGCGGTGCCAGTCCAGGACTTCCGGCTGCCCGTAGTGCTCCCCGTCCCGGTTGATCAGGGAGAGCACGAAGAACACGCCGTCGCCCTCGGCGATGGTGGTTCCGTCGACGTCGATGTCGGCCGCCGCCACCCGCTGGATGCCGTCGGTGACCGCGGCGACCCGGCTCAGCTCGTCGACGGCCGCGGGCAGCAGCGCCGGGTCGGCGCGCAGCTCGGCGAGCCGCTCGGGGTGCTGGAGCAGCGCGCTGGCGCCGATCGCGATCGAGCTCGACGTCGTGTGGTGGCCGCTCACCAGCATGATGAGCAGCAGCTGGAGCACCTCCGCGGCACCGTCGTCCCCGACGACGGTGAGGTAGGCGTCGAGGAGGCTGTCAGCTGGGTGCTGCCCGGCCAGCTTGGCCACGTACGCCACGAGCTCGTCGTAGGCCGTCACCGCGGCCGGTCCGAACAGCTGGCCGGTCTGCTGCTTGAAGTACTCCTGGTCTTCGCGCGGAATGCCCAGCGCCTCGTACAGCGAGAACAGCGCGGCGGGCGAGGCGAAGGCCGAAACGAGGTCGGCGGGCGCACCGTGGGCGACCATCTCGTCCACCTGCCGGTCGGCGACCGCCTGGAGCTTCGGCCGCAGGGCGTCGATCAGCCCGGGCGTGAACCCCGCCTCGGCGACTTCCCGCCGGGCGCGGTGTTCCGGATCGTCGACCCCGACGAGCGCGGTGAGCCGGCCGATGACCTTCTTCTGGTCCGCGCCGAAGTTCCGCGCCGCGGCGGCGGCCGCGTTGGCCACCGGCCACGCGGGATCGCTGTGGTCACTGGAAATCCGCGGATCGGCGAGCAGCCGCCGGGCCAGCGCGTACCCGGTGACGGCCCAGGCTTCCCGGCCGTCGTAGAGGCTGATCCGCGAGAGCGGCCGCCGGTCGGCCAGCAGCCGGTAGCCCGGCGCCGGCCGGTAGGGGCAGGTCCGGTTCTGGGGAAAGGCAACGGGTTCGGTCATCAGGCTCTCCTCGGGGAAGGAGCCGCGTCACCGAAACCGGCTCCGCCGGACAACGGTAGGAACGCGCGCCCGGCCGAGGATCCCCCATCCTGATAGGACTTTCGCGCAGGGCCACGGCGGATTGGTTTCGTGGCAGGGGTTACGCACCGCAGGCGGCCCGGCCGGGCAGGTCGGCGACAAGGACCGGCAGCGCCCCGAACAGGAGGGCCTCTTCAGTCCGGCCGGCCGGACTGAAGAGGCCACTCGACTGAGCCGTCGACGGGGGAGATCGGCGGCTCAGGCTTCGACGGCCACGCCGGGGGCGGGCTCGGACACCGGCGCGGGCTTGGGGCGGCCCGGCAGGAACAGGCACAGCGGCACCGCCAGCGCGGTGAAGCCGATCGACCACCAGAACGTGGTGCCGTAGGCGTGGATGAGCGCGTCCGGCGTCTTCGCGCCGGCTGAAGCGTGCTGGAGGATCATCGCCAGGACCGCGATCCCCAGCGAGCCGCCGATCTGCTGGATGATGAGCACCAGGATCGTGGCGTTCGGGATCTGGGCGTGGTCGAGCCCGATGTAGGCGGAGCTGGCGAGCGGGATCGTCGCGACCCCCATGCCGAGGCCGCGCACCAGCAGCAGCGCCATCAGCAGCACGTCCGGGGTGCCGGCGGTGACGAACGCGAACGGCACGGTGGTCAGCACCACGGCACCGAACCCGACCAGCGCCACCGTGCGGGGGCCGATCTTGTCGGTGTAGCGGCCGGCGACCCACCGGGACAGCAGCGTGCCGACGCCCTGCGGGATGAGCAGCAGCCCCGCGCCGAGCGCGTCCACGCCCCGGGCCTGCTGCCAGAACAGCGGGAGCAGCAGCATCGCGCCGTACAGCGTCGCGCCGCTGAGGAAGTACAGCACCGACGACGACGCCACCGACCGGTGGCCGAAGAGCCGGACGTTCACCAGCGCCCCGGCGCCCCGCGGGAGGGCCCAGACGACGAACCCGGCGATCAGCGCGAGGCCGATCAGGAGCGGGACCAGCACGTCGGGGCTGCCGAAGCCGGCGCCGGTCCGGGACAGGCCGAAGACGAGGGCGACCGCACCCGGCGACAGCAGGAGCAGGCCGACGACGTCGAGGCGGCCGCGGTCCCCGCCGGCGGGGCGGTCGGCGGGGAGGTTCCGGTACGCGAGCCAGAGGCCGGCGACGCAGAACGGGATGTTGACCAGGAACAGCAGCCGCCAGTCGCCGGTGGCCAGCAGGAGGCCGCCCAGCACCGGGCCGAGGATCGGACCGAGCGCGATGGGCAGCGAGATGGTCGCCATCACGCGGCCGGTGTTGCGGCCCTGGGCGGCCTGCATGATCAGGGTCATCATCAGCGGCATCATCAGGCCGCCGCTGATGCCCTGGACGGCCCGGAACACGATGAGGCTGGTGGCGTCCCACGCCACCGAGCACAGCACCGAACCGATCAGGAAGAGCGCGAGCGCGCCGAGCCACAGCCGCTTCCCGCCGAGCGCCGACTGGGCCCACCGGACGATCGGGATCGTGGCGAACATGGCCAGCAGGTAGCCGGTGCTGACCCACTGGATCGTGGCGATCGGCGCGTGCAGCTCGCCGGCCAGGTCGTTGATGGCGACGCTGACGATCGTGGTGTCGAACATCGCCGCCAGCGCCCCGACGATGATCGTGAACGCCAGCCGCCACACCGCGGGATCGACGCGGTCGGCCGGCGTGGACTCGCTGGAGGAAGACACGGACACTCCTAAGATACGTCTGTGTTTCTTATTTGGTCATCGTAAGCTGGCGTGAATAAGATGCGCAAGTGTTTCTTGAGGGAGGCCGGCATGGGTGAGCGGCGACGGGGCGCGGTCCTGGAGCAGGCGCTGCTGGACGCGTCCTGGCAGGAGCTCGAAGAGGGCGGCTACGCGCGCTTCACCATGGACGCCGTCGCCGCGCGCGCCGGGACCAGCCGCCCGGTGCTGTACCGCCGCTGGAGCGACCGGTCCGAGCTGCTGCGCGCGACGATCGTCCACGCCCTGCAGCGCAACCGCGTCCGCGCGCCCGAGGACACCGGCTCCCTGCGCGGCGACCTGCTGGCCCTGATGTCGGAGATCAGCCGGACCCGGGCCGAGTTCGTCACCATGATGAGCGTCCACCTGGCCGGGTACTTCGAAGAAACCGGCACCGACCCCACGGCCCTGCGCGAGGTCATCGGGCACGACCAGCCGCACGCGCTGGACGTCGTGTACGAGCGTGCGGCGGCCCGGGGCGAAGTCGACCTCGCCCGGCTCTCCGCCCGGGTCAAGGCCCTGCCGTTCACCCTGCTGCAACTGGAACTGCTCACCACGCTCAAGACCGTGCCCGTCGCGGCCCTCGAAGAAATCCTCGACACGATCGTGCTGCCGCTGCTGGGGACGGACTGACGGCCGTGCGCACCGATTCCACCAGGACTGAGGATGTCCCGGCCCCGAGTGGGCGGGCAGGCTGGGGTGCCGTCACCGGCCGGTCGCGTCCCGCGGCCACCACCGAAGGGAACGTCATGGTCGCTGTTGCCGACACCTGGGGAGCCCCGCAGTCGCTGTTCTGGCTGCACGGGCAAACGCCGGCCGAACCGGTCACCTTCGACCCGGCCACCAAGGTGTGGAACGTCTACGGCCATGCCGACGCGCTGCGGATCCTCAACGAGCCGGCCACCTTCTCCTCCGCGGTCCAGCGCAAGATCCCGATCGACGACCGGGTCAACGAGGGCAACCTGCTGCGCATGGACGGCGTGCCGCACGCCAAGCTCCGCAAGATCGTGAGCCGCGTCTTCACTCCGAAGGTGGTGGCGGGCCTCGAACCGAGGATCACGGAGCTGACGAAGGAACTGCTCGCCGACGTCGGCGAGCGCGACCGGTTCGAGCTGGTCGAGCAGCTGGCCTACCCGCTGCCGGTCATCGTCATCGCCGAGCTGCTCGGCGTGCCCGCCGAGGACCACCCGCTGTTCAAGCAGTGGGTGGACATGATGTTCCGCGGCCGCGAAGAGATCTTCATCGAGGCGGACGGCGACGAGAAGGTCGTCATGGACGGCGCCGAGGAAGTCCTCCGCTACATCGCCGAGCACGTCGCGCAGCGCCGCTCGAACCCCGGCGCCGACCTGCTCTCCAAGCTCGTCGAAGCCGAGGTCGACGGGGAACGCCTCAGCGACGCCGAAGTCGTGAACTTCGGCTTCGTGCTGCTGCTCACCGGGCACATCACCACGACCATGCTGCTGGGCAACGCGGTGCTCTGCCTGGACACCTACCCGGAGTGGCAGGACCGGGTGCGCGCCGACCGGTCGCTGGTGCCGCCGGTGATCGAGGAGTCCCTGCGGCTGCTCCCGCCGTTCGCCGCCGTTTCCCGGCTCACCAACGAAGAAGTCGAGCTGAGCGGGCAGCGGATCCCGGCCGACGAGCTGCTGATGGTGTGGCTCGCCGCGGCCAACCGGGACGCGACCGCGTTCCCCGGCCCGGACACCTTCGACCCGTCCCGCGACCCCAACAACCACCTGTCCTTCGGGCGCGGGGTCCACTTCTGCATGGGTGCGCCGCTGGCCCGGCTCGAAGGCCGCGTCGCGCTGAACACCCTGCTGGACCGGTTCCCGCGGCTGAGCACCGATCCGCAGGACCGTCCGGTGTTCAAGACCATCCCGATCATGACCGGCATCGACAAACTCCCGCTGCGCACCGGTTTCACCGGCTGAGCGCGACCCGCCCGAAGAACTTCTGCTGAGGAGCACAGGTGACGACGAATCCGGCGCCGTTCAAGGTCGGCGAGGCCTACGACAGTTTCGCGGAGCTGCTCGACCGGCTCTGGGGTGACAACCTGCACCACGGGTACTGGGACGACGCCGACGGCGGCATGACGCTCGAGGACGCCACCACCCGGCTGACCGACAAGCTGGCCGGGCTGCTGACCATCGAGCCGGGCGACCGGCTGCTCGACATCGGTTGCGGCATCGGCGAACCCGCCATCCGGCTGGCCGCCGCGCACGACATCACCGGGGTCGGGATCTCGATCGCGGCGGGGCAGATCGAGCGGGCGAACGCGCGCGCGGCCGCCGCCGGGCTGGCCGGGCGGCTGTCGTTCGAGCTCGCCGACGCGATGCAGCTGCCGTTCCCGGATGAGTCGTTCGACGTCGTCTGGGCGCTGGAATCGTTGCACCACATGCCGGACCGGTGGCACGTGGTCGAGCAGGCGGCCCGGGTGCTGCGGCCGGGCGGCCGGATCGCGATCGGCGACTTCATCCTGCGCGGCGGCGGGAAGACGCCCGACGCGTCCAGTGTGGACCTGGTCGAGATGGGCGCGCTGAAGCTCGTCGACGTCGACGAGTACCGCTCCCGGCTCGAGGCGGCCGGGCTGGTGCCCGAGCGGGTCGAGGACGTCAGCGACCACACCCGGCCGTCGTGGGACAAGGCGGCGGAGCGGTTCGAAGCGCTGCGGGAGCCGGCGCTGCAGCACATCGGGTTGCAGCAGTTCGAAACCACACTCTCGCGGTTCCGCCAGTTCGCCGACGAACCGGCGGTGGGGTACGTCCTGCTGACCGCGCGCAAAGCATGAGCTTCCCGTTTTCCACCCGGAAGAAAATCGCAACAAGGCAGGAGACGCCAAGAACATGAATGCAGGAAGAGTCGGTCGGACCACACGTGGATCCCTCCGTGCGGTCGGGCTGCCGGCGGTGCTGTTCGCCGCCCTCGTCACCGCGGGTTGCGGTGCCGGCAGCGCGTCCGGTGCGGACGCCCCCAAGACCGACGACCGAGGTGAGATCACCCAGCAGATCTACCGGTTCTACGCCGACATGGAAGAGCGGCAGTTCGACAAGCTGAACACGGTGCTCGCCGACGGCGTCGTCGTGAAGACCCCCTTCGGCACCACCACCGGGCGCGACAAGGTCATCGCCCAGACGGCGGAGGCGGCCAAGCAGGAGGATCGCGCCCAGCACGTCGTCACCAACGTCCTGGTGGACGTGACCGGCGACAAGGCCACCGTGCGCGCGTTCGTGGACCAGCTCATCGGCAGCAGCAAGACGCCACAGGGCAAGATGGGTCCCCAGCCCACGACGACGGTCAGTTCCGTGATGCGCTACGAAGCCACCAAGACGCCGGACGGCTGGCGCCTGTCCCACATCGAGGGCGACGTCCTGTGGGCCGCGCAGGCTGCCGCCGGGCAGTGAAACCGCGGTTCTGAACAGCCGGTGGGGTGAACCACCGACTGGGGGCCCGAACTTCCGACCGGCCGCGGATCGTGTCTCGCGAGAGGCGCGGTCCGCGGCCGGTTCGTTTCCGAAAAGGACACTCCGGACATCGCACGCAAAACCTCCCCGATGATCGCGAATTCCGGCCTCTACCAGGCCAAAGGCGGGCCGAACTACCCACGTGAGTAATGGTTCCGGCGCTCCGGCTGGGCGAATCTTGGCTGAATTCACCTGATCGCCCCTCGGGAGGGGATACATGGATACCAGCAGCGAGACCTGCCCCGTGGACACCGGCAGCACCGGGACCTGCCCCCTCGACATGAACGATCCGGAGCTGCTCCGCGACCCGTTCGGGGGCTACTCGCGGCTGCGCGAGGAAGGCCGCGTCGTGCGGGCCCTGTGGCCCGGCTCGACCACCCCGCTGTGGCTGTTCACCCGCTACGACGACGTCAAGGAAATGCTGGCGGACAAGCGGTTCGCGAACAACCCCGGCAGCGTGCCCGGTGCGGACGTCGAGAAGGTCCACCAAGAACTGGTCGAGGCGCTCGGGCTCGAAGAGAAGTACATCAAGATCTTCACCAGCAGCCTGCTCGACGCCGACGGCGAGGACCACGTCCGGTTGCGCCGGCTGGTTTCGCGGGCCTTCACCGCGCGGCGCGTCAACGACCTGCGCCCCCGCGTGGAGGAGATCACCGCGCGCCTGCTGGACGACCTGGAGCGGCAGGCGGCCGTGGACGACGAGGACGGCATCGGCGTCGTCGACCTCCTCGAGTACTTCACCTACAAGCTGCCGATCAACGTCATCTGCCAGCTGATCGGCATCCCCGAGCGCTACTGGCCCCAGTGGCGGCAGTGGGGCAAGGACGCGTTCTCGCTCGTCCCCGGCGCGCAGAACGAGCCGATGCGCGGCATGGTCGACCAGATCACCGAACTGGTCGCGCTGCGCCGCGCCGAGCCCGCCGACGACCTGCTGACCGGGCTGATCAACGCGCACGACGACGACGGCGACGGGCTCACCGAGACCGAGCTGATCACCATGGTGCTGACGCTGGTGCTGGCCGGCACCGAGAACACCGCGCAGACGATCGGCAACGGCATGATCGCCCTGCTCACCCACCCCGACCAGCTGGCCGCCCTGCGCGCCGAACCCGAGCTCATGCCGGGGGCGGTGCACGAGCTGCTGCGCTGGTGCGGCGCGTTGCACAGCACGCAGTTCCGGCACGCGGTCGAGGACGTCGAGATCGCCGGCGCGAAGATCAAGCAGGGCGAGAAGACGATGGGCATGCTCGTGGCGGCCAACTACGACCCGCGCCACTTCGAGGACCCGATGCGGCTCGACATCCGCCGCCAGACCGACGGCCAGCGCGAACTCCACGTCGGCTTCGGCGCCGGTTTGCACTACTGCCTGGGCGCGCACCTGGCCAAGCAGGAGTTCGAGGTCGCCTTCACCGGCCTGATCAACCGCTTCCCCGACATGGAGCTGACCGGCCCGCCGGAGAACCTCGACCGCGGCAACATGCCGGGCTCGTGGCGGCTCAAGCGCCTGCCGGTCCGCCTGAAGGGCGGGGCGCAGGCCTAGCAAGGTCTGCCGCGGCTTGTCGTGAGTGGTAATTCGGGTTAGAACCCTGATTACCACTCACGACCCCCGTGTTGTTCGTGCGAAACCGAAAGGGCCGCTCACGGTGAACCCGTGAGCGGCCCTTCGCTTGTCGATCAGTTGACGGCGCTGCCGGCGTCCACGAACACGTCGTCACCTTCGACGTGGACCCGGTAGACGTCCACCGGTTCGGTGCCCGGCGGGACGGACGGTTCGCCGGTCCGCAGGTCGAAGCACGCGCCGTGCATCCAGCACTCGATGCCCTTGTCGGTCACTTCGCCCTCCGACAGGCGCTGGAACGCGTGCGAGCACTCGTCCCGCAGGGCGTGCACCTCGTCGCCGTCGCGCACCAGCACGATCGGGACGTCTCCGACCTTCACGGCGAACGGTTTCCGGTCGTCGAGGTCGGACAGCGAGCACACCTTGGTCACATTCGGCGAACGCATGGCCTTCTCCGTTCAGGACTTCGGCGTGGCCAGGCGCACCGGGAGGTCCTTGGTCCGGGTGAAGCCCGGCCGCAGGATCCACGGGATCTCCGAGCGCGGAACCGCCAGCGTCAGGTCCGGGAAGCGCGTGTACAGCCCGCGCAGCGCCACTTCCGCCTCCAGGTAGGCCACGTGCTGGCCGAGGCAGCGGTGGATGCCCTTGCCGAAGCCGAGGTGGCTTTCGCTGCCGACGGCGAGCCGGTCGATCTTCAGCTTCTCCGGCTCCGGGAACTTCCGCGGGTCGCTGTTGGCGGCCATGATCAGCGGCACGACCGGCATCCCGCGCGGGATCACCGTGCCGCCCACCTCGATGTCCTCGGTGGCGAACCGCGGCTGGCCGAACTGGATCGGGCCGAGGCGCTGCAGCTCGCGCACCGCCTGCGGCCACAGCGTCGGGTCCGCCTTCAGCCGGGCGAGCTGGTCCGGGTGCTCGTGCAGGGCCAGCACCGAGTTGCCGATCAGGTACGTCGTCGTCTGGTGGCCGGCGGTGACCAGGCTGAACAGGATGCCGACCAGCTCGTCGTCGGTGGCGATGCCGGGGTTCTTGGCCTGCGCCTCGACGAGCGCGGTGACCATGTCGTCCTTCGGCTCGGCCCGCCGCCGCTCGATCATCGCGCGCGCCGCGACGAGCGTCTTGCGGACCTCCTCGGGCAGCCGCTTGCCGTCCAGGGTGGCCATCGCGTCACTCCACGCGCGCCACTGCGGGCGGTCCTCCGCGTCGACGCCGACCAGCTCGCAGATCACCGTGACCGGCAGCGGGTAGCAGTACGCCTCGACCAGGTCCACCGGCGTGCCGTCGCCGCCGGCCGCCTCCAGCTTGTCGAGCAGCTCGGCGGTGAGGGCCTCGACGCGGGGGCGGAACTTGCCGACGCGGTGCGCGGTGAGCGCGTAGGAGACCAGCTTGCGCAGCCGGGCGTGCTCCTCGCCGTCGGAGGCGTTGATGAGGTTCTTCAGCCAGGGGATCAGCTCCTCCGGCATGTCGAGGTGCCGGAAGACGCCGTTGCGGATGTCCTCGGCGGGGGAGTCGGCCAGCGGGTTGCACTGGAACCGCTGGTCCATCAGGACCTGGCGCACGTCTTCGTAGCGGGCGGCCAGGTACATCGGCGGGCCGCCCATGAAGCCGCCGATCTGCAGCGTCGGTGCCTCGCGGACCGCCGCGTGCGCTCCCCACGGGTCGGCGACCACTTCCGGGGAGAACAGGTCGACCGGTTCGGCCGAAGTCTCGGCAGTGGTGGTCATGGTTCTTCCTTTCGTGTTGGATCCGGTAGCGCACAGTCCCTTGTGGACGCCCGCGCGGTCAGTGCGTGGCGACGAACTCCTTGAGCGTGCCGATCACGTACTCGATCATCTCCGTGGTGATCCCCGGGTAGACGCCGATCCAGAACGTCCGCTCGGTGACGATGTCGCTGTTGGTCAGCGGGCCGGCGATGCGCTGCGGCTTGCCGATGTAGGCGGGGTGGCGGGTCAGGTTGCCCGCGAACAGCCGCCGGGTCCGGATGTTGCGCGCCTCGAGGTAGTCGACGACCTGCGGGACGTCGAAGCCCGCGTCCGGTTTCACCGTGATGATGAACCCGAACCAGCTCGGGTCGCTGCCCGGCGTCGCCTCCGGCAGGATCAGCCCGGGCAGGCCGTCGAGGCCTTCGCGCAGCTGGCGCCAGTTCCGCTTGCGGGCCTCGATGAAGTCCGGCAGCTTCGCCAGCTGGCTCAGCCCGAGCGCGGCGTGGATGTCGGTGCTCTTGAGGTTGTAGCCGACCTCGGAGAAGACGTACTTGTGGTCGTAGGCCTCCGGCAGCGTGCCGAGGTGCAGCTCGAACCGCTTGAGGCAGCGGTCGTCCTCGCCCGGCTCGCACCAGCAGTCGCGGCCCCAGTCGCGGAACGACTTCGCGAGCTTGGCCAGCTTGATGTCCGAGGACAGCAGCATGCCGCCCTCACCCATGGTCAGGTGGTGGGCGGGGTAGAAGGACACCGTCGAGAACCGGCCGAAGGTGCCGGTGAGCTGCCCGTTGTAGGTCGAGCCGACGGCGTCGCAGTTGTCCTCGATGAGGTGGAGGCTGTGGCGCTTGGCGATTTCGGCGACTTCGGCCACGGGGAACGGGTTTCCCAGCGTGTGCGCGATCATGATGGCGCGCGTGCGCGGCGAGATCGCGGCCTCGACCCGCTCGGCCGTCGTGTTGTACGTGCCGAGCTCGATGTCGACGAACACCGGGATCATGCCGTTCTGCAGGATCGGGTTCACCGTGGTCGGGAAGCCGGCCGCGACCGTGACGACCTCGTCGCCCGGCTTGAGCTGCTCGTCGCCCAGCGTCGGCGAGGTCAGGGTGCTCAGCGCCAGCAGGTTCGCCGACGAGCCGGAGTTCGTCAGCACCGCCTTGCGCCGCTTGAGCTTCCGGGCGAAGGAGGACTCGAACTTCGTCGCGATGGTGCCGGAGGCGATGCGCAGGTCGAGCGCGGCGGCCACCAGGGCTTCGCGGTCGGCGGCGTCGAGCACGGCCCCGGACGACAGGATCGGTGTCTGCCCCGGGATGAACGGCGCCGGCCCGGAGGTCTGGGCGTCGTGGTAGTCGCGGACCTGCGCCAGCAGGTCCGATCGGGCTGAGTCGACCATGTCGTATCGATTCCCTACGGACGAGTGCGGGTTGTCGCGGACCTTGCGCTCAAGTCACGCTAGAAGCGCTGCGATCGGGCGACATCCCCCAACGTGGTAGGGCCGTGCCGGGCGGGCGGCGGAGACTACCCGCGTTGGTGATGGCCCCGGACGGCGGCGTGGGCAAGCTGGAGCCGACCACGAGCCAGCCCTGGGAGGACGATCTTGTGAAGGTTCTTAATCTTGCCGGGGTAGCCCCGTCGACCGTGTTCAGCCACGTCCCCCTCGCGAACGCGCTGCGCAACGTCGGGCACCAGGTCATGACGACCGCGTCGGTCGACGAACTGCTCGACACGATCGCCGGCGTGGGGCTGTCGGCCGTGCGCACGACCGCCGAAGGGGTGTCCCCGCGCCAGATCATCGCCGAGAGCGGCCTGACGCACGTGCCCGCGGATCCCCGGGAACGCGAGATCATGTCGGGCCGCTGGTACGCGCACATGGAGTACGTGACCCTCGACGCGCTGCTGGCGCTCAGCGAGGACTGGCGCCCGGACGTCATCATCAGTGGCGCCGCCTCCTACGCCGGCCCCCTGCTGTCCGCTCACCTGGGTGTGCCGTACGTGCGCCACGCCTGGGACATCCACAGCCCGGCGCTGATGGACTCCGCCGCCGTGGAGCAGCTGCGCGACCAGCTGACCGAGCTCGGCCTGGACGGCCTGCCCGAGCCCGCGATGACGATCGAGATCACGCCGCCGAGCCTGCTGACCGCGGACGCCGCCTCGGCGCAGCTGATGCGGTGGATCCCGGGCAACTCGCAGGCCGTGGTGGAACCGTGGATGTACACCAAGGGCGCCGGCACCCGGATCGGCGTCACCGTCGGCACCGGGGTGGCGAATTACCGCCAGTACGACTTCCTGCAGGGCATCGTCGAGCAGATCGCCACGCTGGACGCCGAGGTCGTCGTCGCGGTGACCGAGGACGCCCTGCCGGAACTGCGCGAGCGGCTGAAGAACGTGCGGGCGGGCTGGATCCCGCTGGACGTCGTCGCGCCGACGTGCGACGTCCTGGTGCACCAGACCGGCGGCAGCACCATGATGACGGGCCTGGCCCACGGCGTGCCCCAGGTGCTCATCCCCGACCCCAACCAGTACCGCGCCTGCGACATGGCCCGCCGGCTCGCCGAAACCGGCGCCGCGGCCGTGCTGACGCCGGACGAAGCCACCTCCGCGGTCATCGCGAAGACGTGCGGCGAGCTGGTCGCCGACCCGTCCTACGCCGCGGCCGCGCGCGGGCTCGCCGGAGAGATCGCCGCCCTGCCGTCGCCGCACGAAGTGGCGCTGCGCATCGAGCGGCTCGTCCGGGAAGCGTCCTGACCGAGATGGGCAGCGTCACGACCCGGAGCATGACCGTCCGGCCGCTCGCCATCGACGGCGCGCACCTCGTCTCGTCCAAGTCCTTCGGTGACGGGCGCGGCGACTTCTTCGAGGTCTACCGCGAAGACGTGCTGACCGAGGCGCTCGGCTACCGGCCGCGGTTCCTGCAGACCAACGTCTCGACGTCGTGCCGCAACGTGGTCCGCGGTGTGCACGGCGCGCTGACCCCGCCCGGCCTGGCCAAGTTCGTGACGTGCCTGCGGGGTTCGCTGCTCGACTTCGTCGTCGACGTGCGGACGGGCTCGCCGACGTACGGCCAGTGGGACATGATCGTGCTCAACGCCCACGGCGGCACGGCGGTGTACGTGGAGGAGGGCCTCGGCCACGCGTTCGTGGCCCTCGAGGACGACACGTGCGTCCAGTACCTGCTGTCCGACCTCTACCGGCCGGCGGAGGTGCTCACCGTGCAGCCGCTCGACCCCGAGATCGGCCTGCCGCTGAACCTGCCGGGCGAGCCGATCCTGTCCGAGCGCGACGCGGCCGCGCCGACCCTGCGGGAGGCCGGCGAGCTGGGCCTGCTGCCGCGGTACGACGAATGCCTGGCCCTGCGGGCCGCCCGCGTCCGGCTGACCGAGGCCGCGGCCGCTTCCTGAATTCCCGCAACGCAAGAAGGCCCCGGGACCGCGGTCCCGGGGCCTTCTGCCGTGCTCAGCTCAGCTGGGTCAGCGCCGTGCGCAGGGTCTCGCCGAGGAAGTCGAGGTCGGCGTCGGACGCGTTCAGCGGCGGGGCCACCAGCAGGCCTTCACCCGTGCGGTCGGGCCGGAAGCCGACGTACGGGTACAGCAGCAGCCCCTTGCTCCTGGTGATCCGCATGACGTCGCCGATGGTCCCGGGGGCCAGCTCGATGCCGTGGAAGTACCCCAGGCCGCGGACGTCGGTCACCACCGACTGGCCGCGCACGGCGTCGGCCACGAGCCGGCCGAGGGCGGCGCCGCGGACTTCATCGCGGTCGAGGGCGCCGAGGTCGTCCAGCACCGACAACACCGCCAGGCCGGCCCGGCCCTGCAGCGGCGTCGCCGACATCGTGCCCATCAGCGGCAGCCACTTGCCGCTCGTCATGATGTCCTCGGCCAGGTTCGGCGAGATCATCGTGGCGGCCAGCGGGACGTACCCGGCGCCGAGGCCCTTCGACAGCGTGACGATGTCCGCCGCCGAGCCCGGCGTGTGGTGCGAGGCCAGCGGGAGGCCGGTGCGGCCCAGCCCGGTGAGGACCTCGTCGTGGATGACCAGGACGCCGAACTCGTCGCAGACCTCGCGCAGCGCCTTCAGGTACCCGGCCGGCGGGACGTACCCGCCGCCGGTGGTGCCGTTGACCGGTTCCATCAGCACCGCGGCGACGGTCTCCGGCCCGGCCGCGACGATCGCGTCTCGCACCGCCCGCACGCACTCGACGCGGCAGGCGGGGAACGGGCAGTCGAGGTGCTGGCCGGGGTAGGGCGGGTTGAACGCAGGGGCGAGGCCGAAGCTGTCGTCCTCGTGCGGCCGCCGCGACCGGTGGCCCGACAGCGCCAGCACGAACGCGCTGTTGCCGTGGTAGCCCAGCGACGACGTCAGGATCTTGTGCCGGCCCTCTTCGCCGCGGGCGCGCTGCACCAGCCGGGCCAGCGCGATCGCCGACTCCGTCGCGTGCGTGCCGGTGGGGGTGAACATGACCCGGTCGTCCGGCCGGTGCACCGCCCGCGCGGTGGCCGCGGCCAGCTGCTCCATGAGGTCGGGCGCGAACGTGCCGGGGCTGGCGTAGGTGCAGATCCCGACCTGGTCCCGCAGCGCCTCGACCACCACCGGGTGGGCGTGGCCGATGTTCACGTTGACGATCCCGCTGGCGCCGTCGAGGTACCGCGTGCCGTCGGAGGCGAAGACCCACGACCCGGCGGCGTGGCTGTAGGGGATCGGGGGGATCTGCAGCCGGGCCGCCAGCAGCTGGGACGGCGCTTTCTGCACGGTCATCGTCACGATCGGATTCCTCCTGGCTCGGTGGCGTGATCGACGTGGAGCCTCGCCTTGGTGCGGATGTCGTCGACGAGCACGGCCTGCCGCAGCACGTCGTCGTTGTCGGGGAGCCGCCCCGAACGGACGGCGGCCGCGAACGCGTCCAGGGTGTTGGCCACCTGGTCGTCGGGCGGCAGCGGGATTTCCTCGACGCCCGTGCTCCGTTCGAGCCGCAGCAGCGGAACGTGCCCGGCGGGCGGGGTGAAGGCGTGGTCGAGGACGAGCCGCCCTTCGCTGCCCCAGAGTTCGTACCCGGACCGGTAGGCGTGGTCGATCCCGAAGGTCGCGGACGCGCCGACGCCGTCGCCGGTGCACAGCAGCGCCTGCCCGGCGGAGTCGACGGGGTGGCCGTGGCGCCGGGTGAGCACCGCCGAGACGACCTCGATTTCGCTGCCCAGGAACGACATCGCCGCGCGCACCGGGTAGACGCCGGTGTCCAGCAGGGCCCCGCCGCCGAGGTCGGCGCGGTGGCGGATGTCGCCGGGCGGCCGGGCCGGCACGGCGAACGCGGCGTGAAACGCCCGCAGTTCGCCGATGACGCCGTCGGCCAGCAGCTTCCGGACCGCCACGTGCTGGCCGTGGTGGAGGAACATGACGTTCTCCATCAGCACGAGCCCGGCCGACCGGGCGGCGGCGATCAGCTCGCGGGTCCGCGACACGCTGGTGGTCAAGGGTTTCTCGGCGAGCACGTGCTTGCCGGCGGCCAGCGCCCGCTCGATCCATTCGGCGTGCGAAGCGTTCGGCAGCGGGAGGTAGACGGCTTCGACGTCGTCGAGGTCCAGCAGCGCCGAGTAGCCTTCGACCGCGCGGCAGCCGTAGCCCCGGGCGGTGTCCGCGGCCTTGCCGGCGTCCCGGCTGGCGATCGCCGCGACCTCCGTGCCGGGCCGGGCCGCCATGGCCGGGAGCAGCTTCCGGACGGCGATGCTCGCGCAGCCCATGATCCCGATGCGCAGTGGGGCCACCGGATCTCCTTCGCGCGGTTCGGGCGTTGTCCGTCCTACACGCTAGGACCGCGCGCAGGCTCCGGGCATCCCTCGTCCTGATAGCGCCTCGACCGTCCTATCAGGTCGGGGGATGCCCGCCGCGGCGCGGCCGTCCTACGCTCGCCGGACGCCGAGGAAGGGAGTGACGTGGTCCACAGCGCGATTCACGAGGACACGGCCCGGGACGGACGCCCCGACGACGCGGTCATGTCCATGGCGGACTTCCACTCCTGGTTCAACGCGCGGGCGCGCGCGAACAGCTTCCGGGTGGACCGGATCCCGTTCGCGGACCTGTCCGGCTGGGACTTCGAGCCCGACACCGGCAACCTGGTGCACAGCAGCGGCCGGTTCTTCTCGGTCGAGGGCCTGCGCGTGCGGACCGACCGGCCCTGGGTGAGCGAGTGGGCCCAGCCGATCATCGTGCAGCCGGAGATCGGCGTGCTCGGCATCCTCGTCAAGCGGTTCGACGGCGTCCCGCACTGCCTGATGCAGGCGAAGATGGAGCCGGGCAACATCAACGGCCTGCAGATCTCGCCGACCGTGCAGGCCACCCGCAGCAACTACATGAAGGTCCACGGCGGCGCGGCCACCAAGTACATGGAGTACTTCCGGCCCGGCTCCCGCGGCCGCGTGCTGTTCGACGGCCTGCAGTCCGAGCAGGGGTCGTGGTTCCTGCACAAGCGCAACCGCAACATCGTCGTGGAGACCGATGACGACGTCCCGCTCGACGAGGACTTCTGCTGGCTGACGCTCGACCAGATCCGCCGCCTGCTGCGGCTGGACCACATGGTGAACATGGACTCCCGGACCGTCCTCGCGTGCGTCCCGCCCGCGCTGTCGCGGCCCGACGACCGGACCGACGGCGACGGCTCGTTCGCCGAAGCGGTCCACCGTTCGCTGTCCGGCCGCGGCCGGCCCCGGCACGAGCCGGGGCACGTCCTCAGCTGGCTCACCGAGGTGCGCGCCCGCCAGGAGCTGGTGCAGCGCCGGGTGCCGCTCAAGGAGATCGTCGAAGACGGCTGGCAGCTCGGCCACGAGGTCATCGACCACCGCGACGGCAAGTACTTCGACGTCGTCGCGGTGTCGGTGCAGGCCAGCAACCGCGAGGTCACGTCGTGGACCCAGCCGCTGGTGGCGCCCCGGCAGTCGGGCCTGCTCGCGTTGCTGGTCAAGCGGATCGGCGGCACGCTGCACGCGCTGGTGCAGGCCCGCAGCGACGCCGGCACGCTCAACATCGCCGAGCTGACCGCGACCGTGCACTGCCAGCCCGGCAACTACGCCGACGCGCCGGCGGAGCACCGCCCGGCCTACCTCGACTACGCGCTGGCCGCCCCGACCGGCCGCGTGCGGCTGGACGTCGTGCACTCCGAGGAAGGCGGCCGGTTCTACCACGCGCAGAACCGCTACCTGGTGATCGAGGTCGAGGACGGCTTCGCCCCCGAGCCCGACGACCGGTTCCTCTGGACGACGCTGAGCCAGCTGATGTCCCTGCTGTCGCACAGCAACTACCTGACGGTGGAGCTGCGCAGCCTGATGGCCGGCATGCGCAGCTTCTGACACCTGCCGCACTGTCGTGAGTGGTAAGGCGGGTTAGAACCCGCCTTACCACAACCACCAAGTGTAGACACACGGGCGCCAGCGGGTTTGGAAGGGGGCCCCCCCGGCGGCGAGCCCCCCCCGGCCCGCCGGGGCGGA